>NZ_JBFBGK010000022.1:0-93862 GCF_040684615.1 Streptomyces sp. NPDC089919 | reverse complement strand
GGCCGATCGGCGATCGGCCGGGCCCGGCCCCCGGCGCCCCGAGGCGCCGCCCTCACGTCCATCCCACCCCGTCACACCGGAAGGGGACCCCCATGTCCCAGCAGCTGATCATGCCCATGCCGCCGATGTTCGACACGCTGGAGGAGGAGCGCGCCCACCGCAAGGAACGGCTCGCCGCCGCCCTGCGCGTGTTCGGCCGGTTCGGCTTCGAAGAGGGGACCGCCGGTCACATCACGGCCCGCGACCCCGAGCTGACCGACCACTTCTGGGTCAACCCCTTCGGGATGACCTTCAAGCACATCCGGGTCAGCGACCTCCTCCTCGTCGACAGCAACGGCAAGGTGGTCGAAGGCCGTTACCACGTCAACAAGGCCGCCTTCGCCATCCACTCGCAGATCCACGAGGCCCGGCCCGACGTGGTGGCGGCCGCCCACAGCCACTCCACCTACGGACGGGCCCTGTCGGCCCTCGGCGAACCGCTCGAACCGATCACCCAGGACGTCTGCGCCTTCTACGAGGACCACGGCCTCTTCGACGACTACACCGGGCCCGTCACCGCACTGGAGGAGGGCCGGCGGGTGGCCGCGGCGCTGGCCCAGTACAAGGCCGTCATCCTGCGCAACCACGGCCTGCTGACGGTCGGCGACACGGTCGACGCCGCCGCCTGGTGGTTCATCACCATGGAGCGCTCCTGCCAGGTCCAGCTGCTGGCCAAGGCCGCCGGGAAGGTCGTCCCGATCAGCCACGAGCACGCCCTGCACACCCGCGGCGAACTCGGCGACGACCTCATCGGCTGGCTCAACTTCCAGCCCATCTTCGACCAGATCCGCCGGGCCGAGCCCGACCTCGCCGAATAGCCGCCACCCACCCCGCGCTGGATACCACAGGAGATCGCGCATGGTCATCAACCGCCCGGCCGCGCACGGTGCCGCCGCACCGAGCCCCGGCGTCATCCACGAGCTGTTCGCACGCTGGGCGCACCTGACGCCCGACGCCCCGGCCGTGGTCCACGGCGACACCACCGTGACCTACCGCGAACTGGACGCCCTCGCCGAGGACTTCGCGACGGAGCTGGCCCGGGCCGGCGTCGGCCCGGGCGACCTCGTCCCGGTGCTGATGCCCAGGTCCGTCCGCCTGGTGGTGGCCCTCCTCGGCGTCCTCAAGCGCGGCGCCGCCTACGCCGCCCTCGACCCCACCTGGCCGGCGGCCCGCCTCGCCCGGCTGGTCGGGCTGCTCGGCGCGACCGTGGCCGTATCCGACGCACCGCTCGGCTTCGGGGCCCGCCGGCTCGCCCCGGCCCGGACCGAGGAGTTCGCCGCCGTGGCCGCCGCGCCGCGGACCACCGCGCCGGTACCGGTGGCCGAGGACGCCCCGGCCTGCGTGATCTTCACCTCGGGCAGCACGGGCGAGCCCAAGGGAGCCCTGTCCCCGCACGCGGGCACCGTCCGGCTCTTCCAGGACTGCCCGTTCGCCGACCTGGGACCCGCGACGGTGATGCCGCTGGCCGCCGCCGTCCCCTGGGACGCCCTCTCCCTGGAACTGTGGAGCGTCCTGATCAACGGCGGCTGCTCCGTCGTGGTCGAGGAGCCCTACCTGCTGCCGGCCACGCTCCGCGACCTGGTGGCCCGGCACGGCGTCAACACGGTCTTCCTCACCGCCGCGCTCTTCCACCTCTTCGTCGACGAGGACCTGGACGCCCTCACCGGCATCGACCACCTCCTCTTCGGCGGCGAGCGGGTCTCCCCGCGGCACGTGGCCGCCTTCCTGGACGCCCACCCCGACGCCGCCGCGCTGCACTGCTACGGACCGGTGGAGGCCACGATCTTCACCACCGTCCACCGGGTCCGCCCCGAGGACTGCACCCACCCCGAAGGCGTGCCGCTCGGCAGCCCCGTACCGCGCACCGGCGTGTACGTCTGGAACGGACACCGCGAGTGCGGCCCCGGCGAGGTGGGCGAACTCCTGGTCTCGGGGGCCGGACTGGCCCTCGGCTACCTCGGCGACGAGGAGCGCACCGCCCAGAGCTTCCCCGTACTGGACCTCGGCGGGCAGCCGGTGCGCGTCTACCGGACCGGCGACCTGGTGCACCACACCCCCGACGGCCGGCTCCACTTCGACGGGCGCGCCGACCGCCAGGTGAAGATCCGCGGGCAGCGCATCGAGCCCGCCGAGGTCGAACAGGCGGCCGGCCTGCTGCCCGGGGTCCGCCGCTGCGCGGCCGTACCGGTCCCCGACGGCGCCGGCGGCTATCGCGAACTCGTCCTCGCCTTCGCCGTGACGGAGGACGCCGCCACCGATGCCGCCCAGGTGCTGGCCACACTGCGAGAGCGCCTGCCGCGCCACCTGGTGCCGCAGCGGGCCGTACACCTCGACGACCTGCCCCTGACCGCGAACGGCAAGCTGGACGCCGCCGCCCTCCTCGAGGCCGTGGCGGACCCGGGCCCCCGGCCGTCCGACCCCGACGCCGGCCGGCCCGCCGACGGGCTGGAGCGGACCGTCGCCGAGACCATGGCCCAGGTCCTCGACCTGCCCCGGGTCTCCCCGACGGCCGCCTTCTTCGACCTCGGCGGCACCTCCCTGCAACTGGGCGTCCTGTGCACCCGGCTCGCCACCGAGACGGGGACACCCGTGCCCGTCTCCGAGGCGGTCCGCCGCCCCTCCGCCCGGGCCCTGGCGCACTGGCTGGCACCCCGCCTCACCCCCGCAGCACCCGACGCCACCGCACCCGCGACCGGACCCGTACCCCTCACCACGGTGCAGACGAGCTACTGGACCCAGCACCGGCTGCGCCCGGACGACCTCGCCGCCCTGTGCCCCCTGGCCTGGGAGGTCCACGGCCCGGTCGACAGCAGCGCCCTGGCCCTCGCGCTCGGCGACCTCACCGACCGGCACGAGGCCCTGCGGGCGCGCTACCGGCTCGACGCCACGGCCCGCCCGGCCCGGCCGGCCGCGTTCCCGGGCGACCGCACCCCGGACGCTCCTGAACTCGTCGAGCCGGCCCCCGGCACCTCCCGCACCGAAGCCCTCGATGCCCTGCGGGCCGCCCTGCTCGCCCCGCTCGACCCGGAGAGCGGCGCCCTGTGGCGCGCCGCCGTCGTCCCGGTGGCGGGCGGCGAGACGAGCCTGCTCGGGCTGGTGGTGCACCACATCGCCTTCGACGGCCACTCCACCGCCGTACTGGCCGAAGACCTCGCGGCCTGCTACGCGGCCCGGGCCGCCGGCCGGGCACCCGAGTTCACCGGGCCGGCACCCACCCTGCGCGAGGTCGAGGACCGCCGCGCACGGATCCGGGACATGGCGGACACCGAAGGCCAGCGCGCCTTCTGGCAGACGGCCCTGCGCGGCATCCCCGAGCTGGAATTCCCGCATCCCGCCGCGGCGGCGACGCCCACCTCCGTCGCCCCGTCCGCCGCCTGCCGCGAGCTCAGCGCGACGCTCGACGCCCGGGAGACCGCCACCCTCGCCGGACTGGCCCGCGCCCAGGGCACCACGCCCTTCGTCGTGCTGCTCAGCGGCTGGGCGGCGGCCCTCCGCACCGTGACCGGCCAGGCCGACTTCGGTGTGGGCGTACCGGTGGCCAGGCGCGCGGACCCGCTGCTCGCCCGGGCGGTCGGATGCCTGGTGGACTCCGTCTGCCTCCGGCTCTCCGGAGAGGCGGGGGACTGGTCCGAGCTGGTCGCCGCCACCGCCCGGGCCGCCACCGAAGGGCTCGCCGCCCAGGACGTCCCGCTCGGCGAGGTGATCCGCCTGGTCAACCCGCCGCGGACCGGCCGCGCCCCGCTCTACCAGACGATCTTCGCCTACCAGGACGCACCGCACCCGCACCTGCCCCTGGCCGACTGCACGGCCACACCCCTGCGGATCGCCGCCGTGGAAGGCGTGGGCGAACTGGTGCTGGAGGTCTGGCCCCAGCCCGACGGGACCCTGCGGGCCGACCTCACCTTCCAGGAGGCCCTGGTCGACGCGGAGTTCGCGGCCGAAGTCTTCGCCACGTTCCAGCGGGTGCTCCGCGACGCCGTGCGCCGGGCCGGCTCCGCACCGTCGGCACACGATCGCGTCTGACCCGCTCGACCCACCCGTCCGACCGCTCCACCCACCCCGTCCGTCCAGCCGTACCCACCACCAGTCGTGTTCCCCGTCGCGGGGACCTTCGAGGAGCAGTGAAACCATGACCGTCCGCCGTCCCGCCCGCGTCGCCCGCCCCCGCCACTACCTGATGTGCCGCCCCACGTACTTCACGGTCGACTACGCGATCAACCCGTGGATGAACCCGGCCGACGCCACCGACACGGACCTGGCGATCCGCCAGTGGCAGCAGCTGCACGACCTGTACCTCGAACTCGGCCACACCGTGGACCTCATCGCGCCGCAGCCGGACCTGCCGGACATGGTCTACACGGCCAACGGCGCCACGGTCATCGCCGACCGGGCCCTGGTGGCGCGGTTCCGGCACACCGAGCGGGCCGCCGAGTCGCAGGCCTTCCTGGACTGGTTCGGCGCCCGCGGCTACCAGGACGTCGCGATGGCCACCCAGACCAACGAGGGCGAGGGCGACTACCTGCTGGTCGGCGAGCGGGTGCTGGCCGGCAGCGGCTTCCGCACCGCCCCGGCCGCCCACGCCGAGGCCGAGCGGATGTTCGGCCTCCCCGTGGTGGGCCTGACCCTGGTCGACCCGCGCTTCTACCACCTGGACACGGCCCTGTCGGTCCTCGACCGCGACCAGATCATGTACTACCCCGAGGCCTTCTCCGCCGAGAGCCGAGAGACCCTGCGCGCGCTCTACCCGGAGGCGATCCTGGCCACCGACGAGGACGCCCAGGTCTTCGGCCTCAACGCCGTCTCCGACGGCCGCCGGGTGGTGCTGCCCGCGGCCGCCACGGCGCTCGCCGACCGGCTCGCCGACCACGGCTTCGACCCGATCGGCATGGACCTCTCCGAACTCCTCAAGGGCGGCGGCAGCGTGAAGTGCTGCACGCTGGAGCTGCGCCACCGCCCCTGACACCCCCCGGAGCCGGTCACGGCCCGTCCGCGGGGGCGCCGGGCCGGATCTGGCCACAGTATGGGGGAATGTGGTTCTCGCACCGTATGGAGGGGGACAGCGTCCTCCTGGTCCGTCTGCTGCCCGGCCTCTCGCTGCGCCACCGGGGCGCGGCCACAGTGGCCCTGGCGGAACTCCTGGCCGCCGTCGCCCCGTCCCGGGTGGTGATCGCGCCCGTGGAACCGGTGACGCCGTCGGCGGTGAGCGTGATCCTGCGGGCGCACCAGTGGTGCCACGGACAGGGCCTCCCGCTGAGCGTGATCGGGAACCGGGCGCTGCGCCGCCTCCTGGAGGAGAGCATCCCGGGCCACGCCCGGACCGCCGCGCCCCGCTGACCCCGCCCTGCGGCCGGGGCCCGCATCACCCGTGTGGGTGACGGTGGGTGCGGTGCCGGCCGCGGCCCCGGAAGCCGGCCCCCGGCACGGCGCCCCGAAGCAGGCCTGAGAGCCGATCGGCCCATCGGCCGGGCGCGGACCTGCACGGCCCGGAGCCCGGGGGCGCGCAAGGGGAGTGCAGGGGGCGCAGGGGCGCGCCACGACATGGCCGGGGCGCGTCGTCGTGCGGCGTGCGCGCCCCGAGCATCGGCCGGGTCCGCGCCGCCCGTTGGGCTGTCCGCGCTGGGCGGGCATCATCGGGTCCGCACCCGCCCGAACGATGCTCCGCCCGCCGGCCGCCGAAGCCCCGCACGGCTTCCCCGGCCCGCTCGTGAACCGCAGCTGCCGACCCGGCCCGGAAGAAGGCCCCCTGGTGACCGAGCCCGAGCCCGAGCTCACGATCACGCTCCCCGCGATGTACTTCCCGATGCCCTGGCTCGTCCACCCGGACCTCGCACTGCTGGAACGGCAGGGCCTCGCGTTCATGGAGCGCCACGGCCTGTGCACCACACCCGGCCGGCGGGAGCGGACAGCCGAGACCCGGTCCGCGCTGTTCTTCGCCGGCAACTGTCCCGGCGGCGACCGCGAACGCCTCCAGATGGCCGTGGACTGGACCTACCTGATGTTCCTCTTCGACGACCTCGCCTGTGACGAGGAGTCCGCCGGCGACGCCCTGTCGTTCCTGGACCTGGCCGTCCGCATCGTCCGGACGTTCGAACAACCCGCGGCCGGTGTCCTGGATCCCGCCAACGCCTTCACCTCGGCCGTCACCGACCTCGCGACGCGCCTGCACCGCCTGGCCTCGCCCGCCCAGTGCCAGCGCCTGGTGGCCGCCCACCGCACCTGGTTCCTCGGCGTGGCCTGGGAGCGCGCGGCCCGCCGCGAGCAGCTGGTCCCCACGCTGGACGACTACCTCTTCACCCGCCTCATGAACGTCGCCGGATTCGCGACCCTGTCGTGGTTCCAGATCAGCGCGGTCGAGACGATCCCCGACGGAGAGATCACCGACCCGGCCGTCCAGGCAGTGACGGAAATGGCCTGCATGGTCGCCGCCCTCGACGACGACCTGTACTCCTACGGCAAGGAGCTGTGGTTCGCCCGCCGCAGGGACGGCGGCGAGGCGCCCTTCCCCAACTCCGTCCGCCTGTACGAGCACCACGAACGGTGCACCCTGGAGAAGGCCCAGCGACACGTCGCGGAGCTGCGCGACCGCATCCTGCACCGCTTCCTCGACGTCGCCGCAGCCGTCCGGACGTCCGCCTCACCCGTCCTGAACACCTATGTCGACAACCTGACCCACCTGATCCGCAGCAACTACGAATGGGGCGTCCGGGCCGGGCGGTACACCAACCCCGACGGACGCCATCCCCGCGCGATCGCCCTGATCCCCACGCTCACCGGCACCCCCGGCGCCGTCGGCGCGCCCCCCGGCCTGCCCTCCGTCGCCGGCTGGTGGCACCCCTTCCCCCTCCTCTGAGAAGGACCCGCATTGTCGACCGTGCCTTCCATCCCCCAGGCCCCCGGCGCGTGGCCCCTGCTGGGGCACGCCGTACCGCTGCTGCGCGATCCGCTGGCGTTCCTGCGCACCCTGCCGGGGTACGGCCCGCTGGTCAGGGTCCGCATCGGCCCCCGCCCCACGGTGGCGGTCTGCGACCCGGAGCTGACCCGCGGGATCCTCCTCAACGACAAACTCTTCGACAAGGGCGGACCGTTCTGGGAACGCGTCCGCGACGTCACCGGCAAGACCAACATCATCGCCTGCCCGCACGCCCACCACCGGCGCCTGCGCGGCCTGGTCCAGCCGGCCTTCCGGCGCGAGCTGATCCCCGGGTACGCCGACCTGATGACCACGGGCATCAACGCCGCCGCGGACGGCTGGCGCGACGGCCAGGTGCGCGACCTCCTCGCGGACGTCCACGACCTCACCATCAAGGTCACCCTCGACACCCTGATGTACGGCACCCTGCCCCCGCACCGGCTGGAGCGGCTGGTCGGGGACATCGGGACCTTCCTGAACGCCATCTACTGGCGGATGTTCCTGCCGCCCGGCGTGGCGGCCCTCCCGCTGCCCTTCAACCGCCGCTTCGAGCAGGCCGCGGAGCGCATCATGGCGACCATCGACCAGTTCATCGCCGAACGCCGCACCGTCGAGGACGCCCCCGCCGACCTCCTGGCCATGCTGCTCGCCGAGACCGGCGCCGAGGGTTCGCTCACCGACACGGAGCTGGGCGAACAGGCCTTCGCCTTCTTCGGAGCCGGCGTCGAGACCACCGCGTCCGCCATCACCTGGGCCCTGTACCTGGTGTCGTGCCACCCCGGGATCGAACGACGCCTCCACCAGGAGGTCGACGAGGTCACCGGCGGCGCGCCCGTGTCCAGGCAGCACCTGCCCGGCCTCGGCCTCACCCGTGCGATCGTCACCGAGGCGCTGCGCCTGTACCCGCCGGGATGGTTCCTCACCAGGACCCTGACGGCCGACACCGACCTGGCCGGCCACCGCCTGCCGGCCGGCACCGACCTCATCTACAGCGCCTACCTCGTCCACCGCGACGCCGCCCTGTACGACCGCCCGGACCGCTTCGACCCCGACCGCTGGCTGCGCCGGCCCGCCCCGGCCCGGACGTCCTTCGTCGCCTTCGGCGGCGGCGCGCGCAAATGCGTCGGGGACGAGTTCGCCATGACCGAGGCGGTGCTGGCCGTGGCCGCGATCGCCGCACGATGGCGCCTGACCCGTGTCGCCCCGCACCGGATCCGCCCGTCGCTGTCCGCCGCGCCGATTCCCGCCGGGCTGCGGATGAAGGTCACCGCGCGGACCTGAGAACGCCGGCCCGCGCGGTCCGGGTCACGCCGTCGGGACGAGGGCGATGTCGGCGAGGACGTCGAGCCCCGAGCCGGTGGACGGCCACGCGCGCAGGTCCGAGCGCTTGATCTTCTCGGACGGGGTGTGGGGCAGGGCGGCCACGAACACCAGCCGGGACAGGCGGGCCCAGGCGCCACTGACGCCGTGCTCGGCGATGATCCGGCCGAAGGCCGAGGGATCGGGGGTGTCGGCCGGGGAGCCCTCGTAGAGGACCGCCGTCGCCCCGGTCACCAGCGCCCCGTACACGGTGAACGAGTGGCCCATCACCCAGCCGGGGTGGGAGTCGGTCCAGAAGACGTCGCCCGCACCGACGCCGAAGACGTTCTCCACCGCCCAGCGCAGCGCGGTCAGATAGCCGCCGGTGTCCCGGGTGACGGCCTTGGGCCGGGAGGTCGATCCGGAGGTGAAGAGCATGTAGAGGGGGTGCGCCGACGGGACGGCCACGGGCCTGGGGGCCGCCCAGGCCGACCGGGCGGTCAGCTCGTGCCAGTCCAGGTCGCGACCGGGTACCGGGATCCAGCGGCCCGCTTCCTGGCGTTGCAGCACCACGAGGTGCCGCGGCCGGTGCCGGGCGCCGGACAGCGCGGCCTCCAGGAGCGGCTGGTAGGCGGGTGGCGTCGGGGCCAGGCCGTCCAGGGCCCCGGCGAACGCCACCACCTCGTCGTGCAGACGGCGGTAGGAGTACGTGTCCTTGGTGGCGGTCTGCGGGCTGTCGAAGACGAGCGCGGCGGCCTCGCCGCGCCCCGCGGCGAGATGCACGTCTGCAACCGCGCGCTGCGCCGGCGCACCGTCTTCTTGGCCCGCCGGCCCGCCCCGGAGCCGTGCGCGGACTTCGCCGAGGAAACGGTGGGCCCGCGACCGGGACGGATCGCCACCCTCGTCTACCTGGGTGAACGCGCCGAGCTGACCTGCGACGGGGTCCGGGGCAAGGCCGGCACGCTCACCCACACGACCGCCGTCCGGCTCACTCCCCGAGGCCGTGGGGGAGGAGGAGGTCCTCGGCGCGGCGCTCCATCAGGATGGGCAGGTACGTGCGCACACGGGCGTAGCGGAGTTCTTCGTACGCACACCGCACGATGTCGCGGACCAGCCTCCGGTCCAGGGCGGGGTGGGCGGTCGTCAGGCGTTCGGTGACGTCGTGGATGACGGTGCTGTCGTCGGGGTGCTCGCTCACACGCAGCGGTCCTTCGCTCGGGGAGACCTCCAGTATCCCGAGGCGCCTACCGGCAGGTAAGTCGATCATGAGCCGCTGCGCGCGGTGCTCAGGGGGGAGCCGGCGGCCAGAACCGTACTGTGCGGGTCCGCCACCGAGGGAGTGCCGGGGGACCGGCCGTCGTCAGCGCCAGAGCTCGGGAATGTCCTGGATCTGCCGGTACAGGTCCCAGCCCTCGGGCCGTTCCTTGGGGCGGTGCCACCGGGCGCCCTGACCGATCCAGTACCCGCGCAGCTCGCGGGTCCCCTCCAGCCCGGCCGCCTGCGTCTGCGCGTCCCATCCGCAGCAGCAGCAGATGGCCGAGCTCGGCCAGGTCCCCTCGAAGAACGGCCCCCCGGCATAGCCGCACACGCGGCACAGCTCCTCGTCGTCGTTGCTGCGGTTGGGCGTCTTCATCGGGTCGATCTCTTCCATGTACTGCATCCTGCCTCGCTCCCGTTCGCAGACCACTCGCCGGGTCGGTGTCCGAGCCCGAAGCCCGCGGGCGTCGAGGCCGGTGACCGGATGGCCCCGGGCGGCGAGTGGCCGAGGCGACAGCGCGGGCCTCGTGCCCCTGACCAGGGCGCGGAGGCGCGGGCAGGCTAGTCTGCCGGGATGAGTCTCCTTGATGATGTGGCCGAGCGCGACGGTTGGCGCTGCTGGGTGTGCGACGAGCCGGTCGACCCCGACGAGTCGGTGAACGACCCGCGGGGGCCCAGCGTCGACAGCCGCACCGCCGACCGGAAGGCCAAGGTCGCCGAACGGCTTGCGCACCGCGGCTGCAACACCCGCAAGGGCGCCGTCAAGGTGGTCATCGCCTGGCCCGAGCGCCTGTACGTGGTCGAGCCCGCGCCGCTGCTGGCCGTTGCCGAGCGGCTGGAGCGCAAGGGGGGCCGCGAAGTGGTGGGCCGCTGCCCGAGCAAGAAGGACGCCCAGGAGGCGGCCGACTGGCTGGTCGACAGGTTCTCCCGACTGGTACCGGGGCTCCCGGTGACCGCCGGAGTCGAGGCGGGCGGCGGCCAGTTCCTCGTCAGCCTGACCACCGGCCGTCGCTGATCGCGGACCGGGTGCCCGGCGCGCCGTCGCCGTGCCGGAGGGCCGCCTGCGCGGCGACGTCGTAATGCGGTGGACACCCGCCTTGGCCTGGGCGAACATCGCCACGATGAACAGCGAACCCCACCCCACCGCCCAGCAGGTCCGTTTCGTCGAACTCAACGCGAAGGCGCTGCGTGCCCTCGCCGAGGGGGACCTCCCGGGCGCCAGCGCCGAGGCGGGCATCACCCTGCACGAGCACTTCGTGTCCGACCGGGCCCGCATGATCTTCGACTACCGCGCGAAGCAGATCACCGAGGACCCGTCCGCGGCCCCCTGGACCGTGCGGGCGGCGGTGTCCGAGCCGGACGGCACCGTGGTCGGTGACGCCGGCTTCCACGGCCCGCCCAGCGAGGCGGGCGTGCTCGAGGTCGGCTACACCGTCGTACCCGAGTACCGCCGACAGGGCTACGCCCGGGCGATGTTGAAGGCCCTGCTGGACCGGGCCGCCGCCGAACCGGGCGTCACCACCGTCCGCGCCACCATCGCCGCAGACAACACCGCCTCGCTCGCCACCGTCGCCTGCCTCGACTTCCGGCGCGTGGGCGAACGCGGCAACGCACGCGAGGGCATCGCCTACGTCTTCGAACACCCGGCGTAGCGACCGGGGCCGGCCGGACAGCCGCACGGCGGACAGGTGAGGCGAGGCAGCCAACCGCCGCACCAACCCCCCTCCCTCTACACCTCGTTGAAACCGCGTGCGGCATCGTAGATGTCCGCCTCGACGACGACCACGAAGAAGCCGGTGACGACGTAGTCGACCATGACACGGTCCTCCCACGCGGAGCGCGTCACCGTATCGCCCAGGTAACCGAGACGGCCGGTGCCCTCAGGATCAGCACTGATCCGGTCGACGAGGCGCAGGAACTTCTCGCGGTCCTCGGCCGGCATGTAGTCGCGGAATCGGGCGACCTGTTCGGTGAACTGCACGCGTTTCTTCATCGGACCCGGATCCTAAGGAAACACCGCAGGCCACTCCAGGGAATATCGCCGCCTCACACCCGACGTGCTGCGCGTTGTCAAGGCGCGAGTTCGCGTGGCGTTACACCGGCCGGCGCCCGGGGCCTACTGGAAGCAGGTCAAGGAGGGAGCCGTCAGGCCCCCGGAACCCCTGCTGAGGAGTAATGCCATGTCCCGTCGTCGCCCGTTCCCCGCCCGGAGGACCGCCCTGCTGGCCCCCTGCAAGGGCAAGTGCCCCGTCCCGGGGGCGCTCGTTCCCACGACGGCACTCTAGGGTCGCTCGATCACCCGGACGCGGAGCCGGCCGCGGAACACCTGAATCCGGTGGGTGGCGGTGCGGGCGCGCACGGTGACCGGATTGTTTCGCGGTCGGGGAGGGGCAGCGCAACAAACCGGCGGCGCCGGAGTGTGGGTCTCGGCCGGACACCGGCCGGGCCGCCGTCCTTGAGCGCGGCCATCTCCATGGGGGAGGACCCGGATGAAGCAGGAAGAGAGCCAGGCGGCAGATCGGCAGCAGGGGGCAACCGGCCGTGCGCCGCGCAGGATGCGAGGGGTGTCACGGGCGGTCGGCGTGGTGGCGCTGGCCGCACTCACGCTCCTTGCGACGTCGACCGCGGCGCAGGCCCACTACGTGTACGAGAAGGAGCTCACGTACTACGAGGACCCGGAGATGTCCGAGACGCCCGTGTGCACCGAAGGCCGGTCCGAGGTGAGCCACGGCAACGGCGGCGGGTTCTCCAAGTCCACCGTGTACTCGTACACCAAGGACTTCGACCACCTCATCCGCTGCGGCTGGGAACGCGACGTCCAAGCGGGCTGGATCGCCTCGCTGGAGACCATCTGGAAGTGGACCGGCACCGAGTGGGCGGTCTGCTTCAACACCGACTGGCGCTACAACACGTCCACCCAGTGGAAGACGGACTTCTCCCGGTACTGGAACGTCCCGTGCGGGCCCGGGTACTACGGCGTGATCGCCAACGGGTACGTGTGGGACGAGGAGTTCGACGAGTGGCGCGGCGGGGGCGTGTGGTCGGGGTACCACGAGCTGGCCGGCGACGGGCTGGCCGCGACGGCCGCACGCGCGCCGGAGGCCCCGCGCTGGGTGAAGGACGGCGTGGTCGACGTGAAGAAGGTCCCGGCCCGCGTCGCGTCCGCCCGGTCCGGCAGCAGTCTGACGGCCCGCTCGGTCTTCGGCCCGCCCCCGAACCGGCCCCCCGTCCGGCGCTGAACGCTCCCTGAACCACCCCGGCCGGCCGCCACGCGACCGCGAGACCGGCCCGGACCCGGCTGGTGAATGCCCTGTGGGCCCGGAGCGTGGTGACTCCGGGCCCGCGGCGGGGCACGGCCGGCGCTCACGGAGCGGGGGAGAGGGAGTACCCGTCGATGGTCCCCGTCGTGGGTCAGGTACCGGACAGGCGCATGGTGAGGCGGGTGGTGAGGGCCCGGGCGCCGGCGCGGACCTCCTCTCCGGTGCCACCGTCGGCGACGGCGTCCAGTACGGCCAGGGCCAGCGCCGCTTCGCGCTGGGTGAGGACGGGCAGTCGTTCGGGTTCGAGGTCGCCGTCGAGTTCTTCGGCGACGATGTCGGTGTACAGGTCGTCAAGCGTCATGCCGGTCCCAACGCTTCGGTCCACCCGACGGTTACTGCGGCCGTGCCCCGGCCCGCCGACGAGCCACCGTGGCGGCGTCCCATGCCCGTGCGACCAGCTACGGATCGGAGGTGCCGGGTCCCCGCGGCGTGGGCGAAGCCGCGAGGACCTGGGACCTCAGGCGTGGGTACGGACTACCGGACGCGCGCCTGCTGCCCGCTATGGGCCCGCAGGCCTGCCGCGAACCACGCGAACACCGGCGCCAGGCCATCGGGTACCGGCCAGCCGTTGATGACGGCCAGCAGGTGCCAGTAGCGTTCCGCGCGCGGATCGCCCGCGATCTCCAGCCGGGCCAGTATCCAGCGGCGCAGCTCCGCGTCGTCGGCGCGGCCGAAGGTCTGCGCATAGCGGGCGGTGAGGGCGTCGACGACGGCCCCGGCCTGCGCCGAGGCCGGGGCGATGCCCGCCTCCAACGCTCGGCCGATGTGGTCGCGGACGGCCTCGGTCAGGTCGTGGTGGAGCCCGGTCCGGTCGCCCCGGGCGCGCTCGGCCGCCTGGTACTCGGCCATCCGCCGCACGGCCGCGCGGAAGTCGGGGTCCTGGGTGAGCTCGGCGAGCTCCACCCAGGCCTCGACCTGCTCGGGCTCGGGGTCGTCGGGCAGCCCGGGCATGGCCGAGCGCATCATGTCGACGAACTCGGCGTTGGCGTCCAGCCCGCCGAAGGTGTCGTCGATGAAGTCGGTGATCAGGCGTCGGCGTTCGTCGTCGGAGAGTTTCGCGAGCTTGTGCATGAGATCCGTTTCCTCGCTGGTGGAGCCTCGTTTGGCCACCGCTCGCAGCACCGCGCGCCGCAGTCGCAGCGTGCGGATCTGCACCTCCAGGGCATCGGCGTGGGCGGCTGCGACCTCGGGCACCGAGACCTCCCGGTCCAGCACCTGCCGGATGACGGCAAGGTCGAGCCCCAGGTCGCGCAGGGTGCGCACCAGGTCCAGACGCGCCAGCGCGTCGATGTCGTAGAGCCGGTAGCCGGCCGGGCTGCGGTCCGTCGGCGGCACGACTCCGACATCGGAGTAGAACCGGATGGTCTTGACCGTCAGCCCGGTCCGCCGGGCCAGGGCCCCGATGGTGAAGAGCGTGTCGCCGTCCATGCCTGCACTCTCCCGCCTCCCCCTACGGGAGACTCAAGCCCGGTCTTCACGGCGGTTGCTGCGCTCCTGTCCGCGACGTCCCCGGAGGATCGCGGGCGGTCTCCGCCTCCGCCCTGATCCCCGGACTCGCGTCAGCCGAGCTGCCCGGTCGGCCGCATCGTGATCTGGTTGATGTCCACGCCCGCGGGCTGGTTCAGCGCGAAGGCGATGGTGTCCGCGATCTGCTCGGGGGTCATCGAATCCTCGGGGGTGCCGCCGCGCTCGGCCCAGAACGCGGTGTCGACCACTCCGGGTGCGATGACGGTCACGCCGACCCGGTCCTTGCCGACCAGCAGCCGGGTGTTCTCGGCCAGCGCGTGCACGGCCCACTTGGTGACGGAGTACAGGTTGCCGGGCGTGTGGCGCACCCCGGCGACGGAGCCGATCAACACGATGCGGCCCTGGGACGCCCGCAACTGCGGCAGGGTCTCGCGCACCAGCAGGGCCGGGCCCAGCACGTTGGTGAGGACCATGGCGCGCATGTCCTCGGGGGCGTGGCTCTCCAGATTGCCGGGCAGCGAGAAACCGGCGTTGGCGATGACGTTGTCCAGTCGGCCCCACGCCTCCACCACGCTGCGCACGGCGTCGGCGACGTCCGCCGGCTCGGCGGCGTCGCCGGTGATCGTCAGCAGCCGCTCACCCGCCTCGACCGAGGCGGCGAAGGCGGCCAGCCGGCCGGCGTCCCGTCCGGTGACCGCGACACGGTGGCCCTGCTTGAGCAGGGTGCGGGCGGTGGCGGCACCGATGCCGCTCGATCCACCGGTGATGAGCGTGACGGGCTCCATGCGAGTCCTCCTCGGCAACGTGATCATCCGTTCGCAAAACGCCTGCACTATACGTGGGGTGAGGCGATGCCAGGGCTGGTGGCGCGGCTGCTGCGTCAGGTCACGTCCCCTGCCCGGGACCAGTCACCCGCGGTCCGCCGCCTGCTCGCGCAGCGCCCGGACGAACGCCGCGACGTGCGGGCGGTCGCTGTGCCGGCCGAGGGTGGCCACTCCGATGTACCGGGTCGGGGCGGGTGCCTCGACCGGTACGACGTGGACGCCCGGCAGGCTCGGGGTGAGCGCGATGGACGGGATGAGGGAGACGCCCATGCCCGCGGCGACCAGCGAGCGGGCGAAGAAGTAGTCGGTGGTGCTGCCGCGCACTTCCGGTGTGAAGCCCGCCCGCTCGGCATAGCGCCGCAGGTAGGCCTCCGTCTTGAGGCAGCCGAGCACCCAGGGTTCGGCCGCCAGTTCGGCGAGGTCCAGCGACTCGCGGGTGGCGAGCGGGTGCCCCGGCGGGAGTACGACGTGCAAGGCGTCCGCCAGCAGCGCGGTCCAGGTCAGGCCGGTGTCCGGTCCTGGTCCCAGCGGCAGCGGGCCGTCGAAGTGGTAGGCGAGGGCCAGGTCCACGGCGCCTTGGCGGACCAGGGGCAGGGTGGTCTCGGGCTCGCCTTCCCGGACGTGGATCAGGGTGTCGGGGTGGGCCGCCGTGAAGCGGGTGAGCGCGCCCGGCAGCAGGTGCCGGCCGCCACTGCTGAACGTGGCCACGGTCAGCTGCGTGCGGCCCGAGCTGAGCTGTTCCACCCGCTGCTTGGCATGTTCGAGCTCGGCCGCCACGGACTCGGCCGCACCGACCATGATGCGGCCGGCCTCGGTGAGGCTGACCCCGCGCGTGCTGCGCGCCACGACCTCGACGCCGAGGCTGCGTTCCAGCAGTGCCACGTGCTGGGAGACGGCAGAGGGCGTCAGGCGGAGCGCCCCGGCGGCCTTGCTGAAACTGCCGTGCTCCGCCACGGCCCGCAGCACGCGCAGCCGCTGTACATCGATCAACAGTTTTCCTTAAAGCGCTTCCAGTAAGCCACCACTTCTGCTGATGACCCTAGAGATCCAGAGTGGGGGCATGCAAAGGATTTGTGTCATCGGCGGAAGCCGGTACTTCGGAAAGCTCCTCGTCGAGCGCCTGCGCGCTGCCGGGCACCAGGTCACGGTCATCAACCGGGGCTCCAGCACGCCCCCCGCCGGCGTCGAACACCTCGTCGTCGACCGCGACGACGAGGCGGCGCTGGTCGCGGCCCTCGGCTGGCGCACCTTCGACGTGGTCGTCGACCAGGTCTGCTACACCCCCGTCCAGGCGGCCGTCGCCGCCCGGGTCTTCGGGGGCCGTACCCGCCGCTACGTCATGACCTCCACGATCGAGGTGTACGACCCCGCCACCGCCGCGCTGCCCGCCCTGCCGCCGGGCGGCCCGGTATCGGAGGAGACCGTGGACCCGGCCACGTGGCGCGTGGCCATGGACCTGCCCTGGCACGATGCGGCCTACCTGGAGGCCCACTACGCGGAGGGCAAGCGCCAGGCGGAGGCCGTCCTGACCCGGGCCGGCGGCTTCACCTTCGCCTCCGTGCGCAGTGCGCATGTACTCGGCGGCGGCGCACGGGAGTTCACCGGGCGGCTGGCCCACTACACCGAGCGCATCCGCCGGGGCGAGGCCGTCGCGGTCCACGAAGACCCGCTGCCCACGGTGTTCATCCACTACGCCGAGCTGGCCGACGTACTGCTCTGGGCGGCCACCGGCAGCGACTTCGCAGGGCCCCTGAACGCCTGCTCCGACGGGCAGCTGGACGTACGCGACCTCGCAGCGGCCGTCGGCGGCTCGGTCGGCCGCGAGCCCGTCTACCGGATGGTCGACGCCGGGGCGCCGGCCTCGCCGTTCTCCGTCGACCGCCCCTACGCCATGAGCAACGCCCGCGCGAAGAGCCTGGGTTACCCCTTCACCCGCACCGCCGACTGGCTGCCCGGCGCCATTGCCGAGGCCCTCACCGCGCCCACCGCCGTCCCCACCACCTGAGGAGCGCCCCGCCGTGCAGCACCGCACCATCGGAGACACCACCGTCAGCGCCATCGGACTGGGCGCCATGCCCCTGTCCATCGAGCACCGCCCCGACGAGAGCCGGGCCGTCGCCACCCTCCACGCCGCACTCGACGCCGGCGTCACGCTCATCGACACCGCCGACTCCTACCACTGGCACGCCGACGAGACCGGCCACAACGAACAGCTCATCGCCCGAGCGCTGGCCGGCTACGGAGCCGACACCTCCCACGTCCTGGTCGCCACCAAGGGCGGCCGCGGCCGCCCCGGGGACGGGAGCTGGACGGTCAACGGCGACCCGGACCACCTCAAGCGCGCCGCCGAAGCCTCCGCGAAGCGGCTCGGCGTCGAGGCGATCGGCCTCTACCAGCTGCACAAGCCCGACCCGGCCGTCCCCTGGGAGGACTCCGTCGGCGCCTTGCGCGACCTGGTCACGGCGGGCACCGTCCGGGCCGCCGGGATCTCCAACGTCACCACCGACCAGATCCGCCAGGCGCACGCCGTCCTCGGCGACGCGCTGGTCTCCGTCCAGAACCGCTACTCGCCCGCCGTCCGCGACAGCGAGCCCCAGCTCCGGCTCAGCACCGAGCTGGGCCTGGCCTTCCTCCCCTGGAGCCCGCTCGGCGGGATCAGCCGCAGCTCCCTCGACGGCCCGCCGGGCGACCCCGGCACGACCGGCACGGCCTTCCACCGCGTGGCGGCCGGGCGCGGCGTCAGCCCCCAGCAGGTCGCCCTCGCCTGGCTGCTCTCCCGCTCGCCCGCGATGATCCCGGTACCGGGCGCCAGCCGCCCGTCCTCCATCACCGACTCGGCCCGGAGCACCGACCTCCAACTGACGGAAACCGAACGGGCACAGCTCGACGCGGAACACCGCACCTGACAAGGAGGCCAGCCGCAGCGCACGGGGCCCGTCGCGGGGTCAGAACACGTGGGAAAGAATGATCGCGGCCGCGTTCCCGAACACGACCACGAGGACCAGCGCCACTGCCCCCCAAGCACGCTGGGAGTCGTCCCAGGGCATACACCACCGCCCTCCACGGGCCGGTCCCCGGCGGTCCGACCGGTCCTCCGATCGTACGCCGGGGCTCACGACCCGGCCCGGCGGGCGCCCGCGGACACCCACCGGCCATGGTCAGGAGGCCGGCCCCGGCTGACGTCCGGCACCGCCTCCTCGCGGCTCCGCTCCCGTTGCCCCACGCCCCGCCGGCCGACGGTGCACCGAGCTGCGCCCTCGGTCAGACCTCGATGTAGGCGACGACCACCACGGTGCGCAGCGCGGTGATCCAGTACAGGAGCCGAACGCGCTCGATGTCGTCGGTGTACTGGCGCAGTTGGGGGCCGGAGTGGTCGCCGGGGACCGGGTCGCCGATCTCGGGGTCGACGGAGACGACGACCAGGGCGCGGTCCAGGGCGTGGATCTCCGCCTCGCCGGTGATCTGTTCCAGTTGTTTGGCGGCGGCGTCGGAGAACGCGATCCGGGCGCGGCGCGGGCCCGCCATCAGGCGACGGCCGGGCGCCGGCCCGCGAGGCGGGCCAGGTGGGCCTCGCGCAGCTCTTCCCACGGCGTGCAGTCCTCGACCGGGGGCAGGCCGTTCGCCGCGATGTCCTCCAGGACGGCGGCGAACCGGTCGGCGTTCTCGCGGGTCCTGGCCGCGTAGGCGCGGAGCGCGTCGGCCGCCGCGGGCTCGAGCTGCTGCCGGGCGGTGGCCGCGGAGGCTGGCTGTTCGCTCATCGAGGCTCCCGGAGACGTAACGGGCGGACCACACCACGGTATCGCCGGGCGGGGCGGCGCGGGTTCACCACGGCGGAATCCGCCCGACCTGCCCGACCCGTGCGCCCCCGCCGCCGGAACCGTCCCTCTTGGTGGAACCCGTCCCCGGGTCGGACGGGAACCGGCCGCAGAGCACCGATCCCGCGGGTGGTACGGTCCGCCCTTGCGATCATGTCGCACGGACGTTCACCGGGGGATACCGCGTCCGGGTCAGTCCTTTTGAACCGGGGGGTTCACATGCCGTACCGCCGCACGTCCCGTCGCCTCGTCGCGCTCGCCGCCCTGACCGCGCTCGCGGCCGCCGGGGGCCCGGTGGTCCTGCCCGCCGCCGCCACGCCCGCCGTACCGCGGCCGAGCACCGGAGCCGACGCCGAGGCGGCGCTGCCGAGGATTCCCACGGACGCCCACATCGTGAGCGGCGGCCCGGGCGGCTTCCTGATGCGGGTCACCAACAGCGGCGACGGGAAACGGGACCTGACCTGGACGCGCTATTCCGACGGCACCGTCACGCCGATGGCCTTCTGGGGGACCCTGGACCGGGAGACGGGCGCCATGTCGGACACCGTGGTCGAGCGGACGCAGCCCCTCCGCCTGCACCACATGGACACCGGCACCACCACCGAGGTGGACGTATGGGGGATGGGCTACGACTACCTCGGCGCCGTCGGCACGACCCTCGTCGCCCTGGGGCCCCGCCCGGGCAAGACGCCGCTGCTGCACCTGCTCGGCGACCCGCGCAAGGGGATGACCGACCGGCCGGTGAGCGGCCTGCCGCGCGGCATCCTCCGCTGGAGCGACAAGGTCGTGGCGTACGCGGACGGGGCCTTCGTCCTGGAGTACGCCACCGGCGACGAGGACCACGAGATCGTCCACCACGCGGTCGTCGACGTCGCCTCGGCACGCATCGTGCACACCTACCGCGTCTGGCGCTCCTGGGGCGACGTGGCCCTCTCCGGCACCCACATCGCCTGGATCGGCAGTGCCGACGGGGTGAAGGGCACGGTCGTCCGCACCGCCCGGCGGGACTCGCCGGCCGTCACGCTGACGCGACTGGGGAAACTCGGGGACGGGCCGTTCCTCGGTCTGATCGACGGCTGGTGGCTCGCCGGCGCGCAACGCGACGACGAGGCGGCCGACTACGCGCTCTACGCGCACCCGCTCGGCGGGGGAGCGCCCCGCAAGGTGCTGGACGAGGTGACCTGGCAGAGCCCTGGCCTGGCCCCGGGCGGGGCCCTCCTGGTCCAGGGCGGCACGGTGGCCCACGGCGAGGGCCTGTACCGCATCACCCGCGGCCCCGACGGCCTTCCGCACGCCGAGAAGGTCGCCACCACCGGCCGGCCCACCCGCGTGACCCTGGTCAGCAAGGACATACCCACCACCATCGACTTCGACCGCACCCCGGCCGCCACCCTGCGGTGGAAGCTGTCCCGCAACGGCGTCCGCACCACGTTCGTGCTGCGGAACCTGCGGACCGGCCGGAGCGGCACCTACCACGACACGGACATCGACCAGCCGGAGGAGACCGGCGACGGCTCCTACGCCCTGCACTGGGGCGGGGTGCTGTACACCGGCATGGTGCCGACGCCGGCCCCCAACGGCGCGTACGAATGGCAGCTCACCGCCGAGCCCCGGGACGGCATCGGACCCGCCCTGGTCGCCACGGGCCGCCTCACCGTGCGCCGGGCCCCGGCCCCGCACGACCTGACCGACGACGGCACCCCCGACCTCCTCGCCCGCACCCGCGAGGGCCGCCTGATCGCCCAGAACACCTTCTACGACGGTCACGTGGACGTCGGCTGGCCGCCCCTGCAGACCGACCTCGGCTCGTCGTGGGGCAGGTACACCGCGCTCGTGAGCGCCGGGAACGCCGGCGGCAGCCGCCACACCGACCTGCTGGCCCGGGACGGGGCGGGCGTGCTCTGGCTGTACACGGGCAAGGGCGACGGGAAGTTCGCCGCCCGCAGCAAGGTGGGAGCGGGCTGGAACGCGTACGACGAGCTCACCGCGGGCGGCGACCTGACCGGCGACGGCCGTGCCGACCTGCTGGCCCGCGGCAAGGACGGCGTGCTGTGGCTGTACCCGGGCACCGGCTCGGCGGACGCCCCCTACCGGACCCGCAAGCGCATCGGCTCGGGCTGGAACCGGTACGACGCTCTGGTCTCCGCCGGGAACGTCGCCGGTGGCGCGGCGGGCGACCTGCTCGCCCGGGACCGCGCCGGGGTCCTGTGGCTCTACCGGGGCCGCGGCGACGGGACCTTCGGTACCCGGACCCGCGTGGGCTCCGGCTGGGACAGGTACCGGGACCTGGTGGCCTGGGGCGACGCCGACCGCGACGGGACCCCCGACCTCTACGCCCGCGACACGTCCGGCAGGAGCTGGCTGTACCGGGGCACCGGAAGCCCCGCGGCGCCCTTCCGGAGCCGCAGCCGCCTGGGCGACCCCTTCCCGGCCGGCGGGCACGAGTGCACCGAGATCCTGTGACGCCCGGAGATTCCGGGGGGGGGGGGGGCGGTCGACGGACGGCCCGTGCTCTCGGGCTGCGGCAGCGGGTAGGCGGGTGCCCGGGCACGGGCCGTCCTGATCACCCCGCCACGGGCAGGCACTCGGCCAGCAGGCCGACGATGTCCTGCCAGGCGCGCTGCGCATGCCGAGGGTGGTGGCCGACGCCGGGGACCGTCGGATGGTCGACCGGCGGGTGGTGGAAGGCGTGCAGGGCGCCGCCGTAGACCACCAGGCGCCAGTCCACGCCCGCGGCCTGCATCTCGGCCGTGAACGCCTCTCGCTGCGCGGGCGGCATGATCGGGTCCTCCGAGCCGACCCCGGCCCACACCGGGCAGCGGATGCGGGCGGCCTCGCCGGGGCGGCCGGTGGTCAGGGCGTTGACGGTCCCGATCGCGCGCAGGTCGACGCCGTCCCGGCCGAGTTCCAACGCGATCGCGCCGCCGGTGCCGTAGCCGACGGCAGCGATCCGGTCGGGGTCGGTCCGCGGTTCGGTGCGCAGCACCTCCAGCGCCGCACGGCCGATGTCCCGCATCCGGCCGGTGTCGTCGAGCAGGGGCAGACAACGGCCCAGCATCTCCTCTGAATCGCTCAGATACCGCCCGCCGTGGATGTCGAAGGCGAGGGCCACGTACCCGAGTTCGGCCAGCGCGTCGGCCCGGCGCCGCTCGACGTCGCTGAGCCCGGTACCCTCCGGGCCGAGCAGCACCGCCGGCCGGCGACCGGCACCGGCCGGGAGCGCGAGGTGCCCGATCATCGTCAGACCGTCGGCCGGGTAGGAGACCGTGCGCGTGGTGATCGTCGTCATGGGTCCCGACGGTAATGACCGTCAGGCGCAGCCGGACCCGGGTTCACCGCCGGCAGAACAGCGCGGGTGGACCGCAGCCCGCGCCGCCCGCTGCCTCCGGGCGCCGGCCACTCTCGGGTACGGCCGCCGTGTCGCCTGCCGCGCGCCGGGTAGGAGCCCGGTGCGGGGTGTGGTCCCGGCCCTCCTGGCTGCGACGGGGGCCGCATCCCGCCCGCCTCGGAGGCGCCCGCGCGGGGGCCCTCGGCCAGGAACGGAGGAAACCGCGGCGCGTACGTCCGGCGGAGCCGGGTAGCAGCCCGCCGTGGACGAGACGACCGGATGGAAGCCCGGCGAGGTCATGCCGCAGAGCGGCATCTACGCCTGCGACTGCGGCAAGGAACACCTCTGGAGCAAGAGCACCGACGTGCGCGGTCACCGGTTCCCTCCCCTGCCCTATGACTGCGCGGGGCAGGCCTGGACGCTGCGCACCGAAGCCCACCCCGGCACCGGCTGACGGCGGCCGTGCGGCTGCGCACCAGCGACCCCCACGCGCCGGGCTGGCGCCGGGTGCCCCCGGCCGGGGCTTCCGCCTCCACTTTCCCGCCAAGTCCGGCAAGGACATCAGCCGGACCCTCGTCGACGAGCAGGCCCACGCGGTGGTCCGGGCGCTGCTCCGGCGCAAGGATCCGGGTCGGCGGCTGTTCGCGTACTGGGAGCACGGCGCCTGGCACGAGGTCCGTGCCGAGGAGCTGAACGACTACCTGCGCGAGCTCGCCGGGGTCGACGTGACCGCCAAGGACTTCCGGACCTGGTACGCCACGGTGTTGGCGGCGGTCGCCCTGGCGGTGTCCGAAACCACCTCCGACGCCCCGAAGGCCCGCCGCGGCAAGGTCGTGGCCCGCGCCGTCCGCGAGGTGAGCGGGTAGCTGGGCAACACGCCGGCCGTGTGCCAGGCCTCATACATCGACCCGCGGGTCATCGAGCTCTACGAGGACGGCACGACCATCGCCCCCGCCCTCGGTGACCTGGGCGCGGACCAGCTCTTCGGCGAGCCCGCGACCCACGGGGCCGTCGAGGACGCAGTCCTGGACCTCCTGCCCGCCGACCGGCGGTGACCTGCCCCGGTCAGGTGCGCAGCTGGGCGAGCTGGTGGTTCATCTCGGCCATGAACCGCACGACGACGTGCAGTTCGTCGGCGCTGAACGAGGCGCGGGCGGCATCGGTGGAGCGGGCCAGCGGGCGGAAGTAGGCGCGTGCGGCGTCGCGGCCCGCCCGGGTGTAGTGCAGGTGGACCACCCGGCGGTCGTCGGCCGAGCGGACCCGGCGTACGTGACCGGCCTTCTCGAGCCGGTCCAGGCACGCCGTGACCGCGCCGGAGGTCAGGTTCATCCGGGTGCGCAGCCGCCCGGGTGTCATCGGCCCCGCTTCCTCGCGATCGGCGTCGAGTACGGCGATCAGCGCCTGTACATCGGTCAGATGCAGGCCCTGCGCATGCGCGAACTCCTGCGCGATCCGGTTGAAGTCGGCGTTCATCGCGCGCAGCAGCACGGCGAAGGCCTGCAACCCGATCGGGTCGTCGAGGGGAAGTACGTGCGGGGGGTCGTCAGCGCTGCGCATGGCACCAGCATAAGATCTCTCGATCATTGAGATACTTTGGCATTGAGCAATTGGAGGGGTGGCCCATGATCCGCACACCACGCTGGGCCCGATGGCTGGTACCCGTGGCACTGCTGGTGGTCTGGCTCGGCATCGGCGGCGCGCTGGGCCCGTACGCGGGCAAGCTCGGCGAGGTCGCCACCAACGACCAGGCGGCGTTCCTCCCGCAGAGCGCCGAATCGACCCGGGTCCTGGAGGCGCGCAAGGCCTTCGAGCGCTCCGAGTCGGTCCCCGCGATCGTCGTCTGGCAGGCACCCGCCGGCAGCACGGCCACCGACGCGCAGCAGCAGGAAGCGACCAGGGCCGTCGCCGCGCTGGCCGGGAGCACCGGCATCACCGGACCGCCGTCACCCGCCGTGCGCTCCGGGGACGGCGCGGCGCTCCAGGCCGTCGTGCCCCTCGCCCCCGACCTCGGCGAAGACCTCCCCGATGTCCTGGACCGGGTACGCACGGCCGTCACCTCCGTACCAGGGCTGACCGCGCAGATCGCCGGACCCGCCGCCACCCAGGCAGACCTCGCGGACGCCTTCGCCGGCATCGACGGCCTCCTGCTGGGTGTCGCGCTCGGCGTGGTCCTGGTGATCCTGCTGTTGGTCTACCGCAGCCTGCTGCTGCCCCTCGTGATCATCATCAGCGCCGTCTTCGCCCTCGGTCTCGCCTGCGCCGTCGTCTACGCCCTGGCCGCCCACGGCGTCGTACGCGTCGACGGCCAGGTCCAGGGCATCCTGTCCATCCTCGTCATCGGAGCGGCGACGGACTACGCACTGCTGCTGGCCGCCCGCTTCCGGGAAGAACTCGCGGTCCGGGGCGACCGCACGGCCGCAGCCGCGGCCTCGGTACGACGCTCCGCCGGGGCCGTCACGGCCAGCGCCGCCACCGTGGCCCTCGGCCTGCTCGCGCTCCTCGCCAGCGACCTGACCAACAACAGGGCCCTCGGTCCGGTCGGCGCCATCGGCATCGTCTGTTCGCTGCTGGCCGCCCTGACCTTCCTCCCCGCCGTCCTCGCCCTCCTCGGCCCCGCGGCGTTCTGGCCCGCCACGCCCAAAGCCGCCGACGCCACGGCCGAAGGCCACCGCATCTGGCGCCGCGTCGCCGGCCTGATCGACCGACGCCCGCGCCGGATCTGGGTGTCGACGGCCCTGCTCATGCTGGTGCTGGCGGCCTTCGCCCCCACGCTGTCCTCCCGGGGCGTGCCCCTCGACGAGATCTTCGTCAAGGACGCACCCTCCGTCGCCGCCCAGGAAACCCTCAGCAGGCACTTCCCCGGGGGCTCCGGCCAACCCGCGGTGATCATCGCCGATGCCGCCAGGGCCCAGGAGGTGCAGGCGGCCGCCCGGGCCACGGACGGCGTCGCCGCCGTTACGACGGCCACCGCTTCCGGGCGGCCCGGCGGGGAGCCCCTGGTCGTGGCGGGCCGGACCCGCATCGACGCCACCCTCACCGCAGCCGCCGACAGCGCGCAGGCGAAGCGGACCGTCCGGGAACTGCGCACCCGCCTCCACGCCGTATCCGGCGCACACGCCCTGGTCGGCGGCTACACCGCCCAGCAGTACGACACCGAACGCACCGCCGCCGAAGACCGCACCCTGATCGTCCCCGTCGTCCTGGCCATCATCCTGCTCATCCTCGTCCTGCTCCTGCGCTCCGTCCTGATCCCCGTCCTGCTGGTGGCGACGGTCGCCCTGAACTTCCTGGCCACGCTCGGCGTCTCCGCGCTCGTCTTCCAGCACCTGCTCGGCTTCAGCGGGACCGACGCCTCCGTACCCCTGTACGGCTTCGTCTTCCTGGTCGCCCTCGGCGTCGACTACAACATCTTCCTGATGTCCCGGGTACGCGAGGAAAGCCTGGCCCACGGCGTCCGCCAGGGTGTCCTGCGCGGCCTCACCACCACCGGCGGGGTCATCACCTCGGCCGGGGTCGTCCTCGCCGCCACCTTCGCGGCCCTCATGGTCATCCCGCTCGCCTTCCTCGTCCAGATCGCCTTCATCGTCGCCTTCGGCGTCCTCCTCGACACGCTCGTCGTACGCTCCCTCCTCGTCCCCGCCCTCGTCATCGACATCGGCCCGCGCAGCTGGTGGCCCGGCTCGCTCTCCCGCGGGGCCCCCACCGGCCGCGGCGAGGAACACGCCTGAGGGCCTTGCAGGGCCCGCCGCGCGTGGCGGACCCCGGCCCCGCCTCGCGCGCTCCGTCCCTCGGCCAGCGCCCCCGGTGCGCCCCCGCACGCCCCTCCGCCGCCCTTGATCATCCCCGGAACAGCGCGGTGAAGTGGTGCCCGGACGGCGACCCGACCGGGCCGCCGGCGGCCCGAGGGACGGGGATCGGCATGACGGACGCGGACAGCGGCGCCTCGGCACGGGGCAGCGCGGAGGGCAGCACGGCCGCGGTTCCGGCCAGCCAGGGTTGGCGGCGCGCCGTGGTGATCGGCGGCGGCTACGCGGGCCTGCTGGCGGCCCGGGTCCTGGCCGACCACTTCGCCGAGGTCCTGGTCCTGGAGCGGGACGCGGTCGACCACACGACCGGTGCACACCCCAGCGCGCCGCAGTCGTACCACGCGCACGCGATGCTGGCCAAGGGCGCCGAGAAGCTGGAGCTGCTGTTCCCGGGCCTGCGCGCGGAGTTGGAGCAGCTGGGTGCGCCCGTGTACGACTACGGCGAGCGGATCAGCTTCCTGCTGCCCACCGGCTACGCCGTGCGCACCACCACCGGAGTGCGGGTCCAGTCCTTCACCCGCGACGAGCTGGAGCGCCGGATCCGCGCCCGGGTGCTCGACCTGGCGCGCGTCGAGGTGGTGGGCGAGGCCCGGGTCCAGGGCCTGGGCACGGGCCCGGACGGCCGCATCGAGAAGGTCCGCTACCGCGCCGGGGAGGGCGGGGAGCAGGAGGTCACCGCCGATCTCGTCGTGGACGCCTCCGGCCGCACCACCTCGATCGACGACTGGCTCAGCGCCTCCGGACTGCCGGTCTCGGCGCGGAACACGGTGAAGGCGAAGATCACCTACACCACGATGGTCTTCGACCGCACCCCCGAGGAGAAGGACTACGACATCGCCTACCAGATGACCTTCGCCCCCTCGGTGCGCCGCGGCGGCGTGCTGCTCGCGGTGGAACACGGCCGCTGGGTCTGCTCGTTGTTCGGATTCGAGCAGCAGCCGCCCACCGACCCGGACGGTTTCCTGGACTACGCCCGCAGTCTCGACAATCCCGAGCTGGCCGAGCAGATCGCCCGCCGCAGCCGAGAGGACGAGCTGCACCGCTACACCAACCTCGGCAGCACCTGGCGCCTGCACCACCGCAACTCCGGCTGGCCGGAGGGGCTGATCGCGATCGGCGACGCGCTCTGCGTCTTCAACCCGGTCTACGGACAGGGGCTGACCGTCCCCGCCATCGAGGCCGACGCCCTCGGCTCGCTGCTGCGCCGCCGCCGTGCCACCGGCGCGGGCCTGGCCGGCCTGAGCCGGGAGTACCTGCGGGCGGCGGCCGCGATCATCAAGGTGCCGTGGTCGCTGTCCACCACCTCGGACCTGATGTGGAGCCCGGCCGGCCAGCCACGGTCCGCCCGCTTCGCCCACTGGTACAACCAGCAGGTCTTCGCCCTGGCCCGGCACGACGCCGACGTCTGGACCCGCTTCGTCAAGGTGGCCAACATGACCGCCCCGTCCTCGCTCCTGATGCACCCCTCGGTCCTCGCCAAGATCGCCCGCCAGACCCTCACCCGCCGCCCACAGCACGCGCGTTGACCGCGACGGGTACGCGGCCCGGCGCGAGGTGTCCCGGGAGGCCGTACCCGGCCACGCCGGGCAGGAGCGCCGGCCGCCGACTCGACGCCACCGCACCGGTGCTCAGGGAGCCGGCCGGGTCAGCCAGGCGCGGAGGCGGTCCTCGCAGTGTGCGATCAGACGCGTGTCCACGCGCTCGTCCTGCTTGTGGGCGAGCAGCGGGTCGCCGGGGCCGTAGTTGACGGCCGGCACGCCCAGGGCGCTGAACCGTGCGACGTCGGTCCACCCCAGTTTGGCCGTCGCCGTGCCGCCGACCGCGGTCATGAAGGCGACGGCCGCCGGGTGCGAGAGGCCCGGCAGGGCTCCGGCCGCCGCGTTGCCCACCGTGATCTCCTCGACCCCGCAGTCCGCGAAGGTCTCCCGAACGTGCGCCAGCGCGTCCTGGGGAGTGCGGTCGGGGGCGTAGCGGAAGGTGACGGTGATGGTGCACGCATCCGGGACGACGTTGTTCGCGACCCCGCCCTCGATCCGCACGGCATTGAGCCCTTCGTGGTACTCGAGGCCTTCGATGACCGGCCGGCGCGGCCGGTAGGTCGCCAGCCGGGCGAGGACCGGAGCCGCGGCGTGGATCGCGTTCGAACCCGTCCAGCTGCGCGCGGAGTGCGCCCGTACCCCGGCCGTCCGGAGCAGCACCCGCAGGATCCCCTGGCAACCGCCCTCCACCTGCCCGCCGGTGGGCTCCAGGAGCACCGCGAAGTCGCAGCCCAGCCAGTCCGGGTGGGCCTCGGCGATCCGGCCGAGGCCGTTGAGGTGCGCCTTCGCCTCCTCATGCTCGTAGAAGACGAAGGTCAGGTCGCGGCCGGGCTCGGGGACGGTGGCCGCGATCCGCAGCTGGACCGCCACACCGGACTTCATGTCCGAGGTGCCGCAGCCCCACAGGACCCCGTCCTCGTCCAGCCGCGAGGGCAGGTTGTCCGCGAGGGGCACCGTGTCGAGATGGCCGGCGAGCACCACCCGCTCGGCCCGGCCGAGGAAGGTGCGGGCCACGACCGAGTTCCCGTACCGGTCCACGGTCAGGTGCGGAAGCGTGCGCAGCGCCCGCTCGACGGCATCGGCGATGGGCTTCTCGTCACCGCTCACCGAGGGGATGTCGACGAGCCGGGCGGTGAGTTCGGCGGCGTCCAGGCCCAGGTCCAACACCGCCGCCTGCTCAGGGATGATCGTCATGAAGCGACCCTAGAGGTCCGCCGCGTCGGCCAGTGATGGGCCCCGGTCACGTCCAGGTCGTCGACACGCTGTCGCGCGATCACCGAGCCGATCGTGCCGCCATGTCGAACCACCTTGTAGGGGCTGGGGGTTGAGATGGCAACTGTTGACGATGTGCCGTAACCCTAGGCCGGGAGGATCGTTCCTTCATGTGTCGCACGGCATGCACCGCCCCCCTGCGGTAGCGCGACGCGGGCCTGGGTGGGCCGTCCCCCCGACTACCCGGGCCCCTTCCCCACGAACACCCGCGACGAGCCGGCCACCACGCCCCGCCGCGCCGGGCTGTGAGACGATCTTCCGTACAGTCAGGGCCAGTTCGCTCCTCGGTTCCCTCCACGGCGGGAGAAGCATGCAGATCGCCATCCGAGCACAGGACGACGCCGGGCGGGCCGGCACGGACGACCTGAGGGGCTGGCTGGTCCGGCAGCAGGACCTGCGGGGCCGCGTGAAGCGGGGCTCCGCGGCGACGGCCGAGCGCGGAACGATGGGCACGCCCACGGAGTGGGTGACCGTGCTGCTGGCACCCGGCGGCGTCGCCACCGTGCTGGCGGCCGCCGTGGTCGCCTGGGTGCAGAACCGCAGGGGCAGCCAGACGGTCACGCTCACCCGGCCGGACGGCACCGAGGTCACCGTGACGTCCGAGCGGGTCAAGGGCCTGACCGCCCAGCAGACCGGCGACCTCGCCCAACAGATCGCCGCCCTCCTGGGCACGCCCGCGCCCGCCGGGCCCCCGGAGCAGGAACTGCCGCCCGCCGTCGCGCCCCGGGAAACGGGTGACGCACCTGGCCAGGAACCGGACGGCTCCGACACCCGGCGACGATGACCGCGTCGAGGCGGGCCGGTGACTTAGCCGGCCCGGGTGTCCGCGCCGTGGTCGTCGGCACCGGCGCCCACACGGGTGCCTCCGGCCTGGCCGCGCTGCCCAGCGTGGAAACCACCGTCCGCGACCTGGCCCGTGCCCTGCACGAGGTCTGCGGGATGGACCCCGCCCAGATCGAGCTCATCCTGGATCCGGCCGACGACGGCCAGGTGATCGAGGCGGTCGAACGCGCCGCCGCCGGCGCCCGCGGTCCGGTGCTCTTCGTCTTCGTCGGGCACGGCCTGCTGGGCCCGCAGGACCAGCTGTACCTGGCGACCTCGGCCAGCGCCGCCGGCAGCGTGGCACGATCGGCCTCCTACCGGGTCATCAGGGACACGCTCAGCGACAGCGGGACGCGGGCCGTGGTGGTGCTGGACTGCTGCTTCTCGGGCCTCGCGGAGACCGCGTCCACGGGATCCGCCCGGGACCCCTACGCCGGGGCACGGCCCGACGGCAGCTTCCTGCTGACCTCCGCCTCGCTCTACGAGGTCGCGTTCGCGCCACCGGACGAGCCCCACACCCTCTTCACCGGGAAGCTGCTGCGCCTGCTCCGCGAGGGCGACCCCTCCGCCCCCGCCTGGCTCACCCTGGACGGCGCCTACGCCCACCTCGACCGGGTCTTCCAGGACGGACCGGCCCGCCCGCACCGCCAGAGCGAAGGGCGCGTCGGCGAGACCGTCATCGCCGCGAACCCGGCGTACCCGTCACCCGCCGCGTCACTGCCCGCCCCGGTGCATCCGGCGGACGGCACCACCTGCCCGTATCCCGGCATGGAGGCCTTCCGCGCCGAGGACCACCGGCGGTTCTTCGGGCGCGAGCCCCTGGTCGAGGACCTTCTCGACGAGGTGAGCGGCGCCGGGCGCCCGGCGGAAGGCGGCGGGCCGCCACCGCTCGTCCTGGTCGGGGCCTCCGGCGTCGGCAAGTCCTCCATCCTGCGCGCCGGACTGCTCGCCGGGCTCGAACGGCGCTACGAGGCGGACCCCTCGACCGCCTGGCCCCCGCTGCTGCTGCCGGCTCCCGGACCGCATCCCCTGCTCGCCCTCGCCGACCTCTGGTCCAGGGCCTCAGGCCGGCCGCGGGCCGCGATCGAGCAGGAGCTGGCCGCCGGGCACCTGCCCGACGACGGGACCTGCCGGGTGCTGGTCGTCGACCAGTTCGAGGAGGTCTTCACCCGGTGCCGGGACGCGGCCGAGCGCGACCGGTTCCTCCGCGCCCTGTGCCCGGACGCCGCGACCGGCCCGCACGGCCAGGCCGGCGCGCCCCGCGTGGTCCTGGGACTGCGCGCCGACCACTACGGCAGTTGCCTCGAGCACCCGGCGCTGCGCCCCGCCCTGCGTACCCTGCACAACGTCTGGCCCATGGACGAAGCGGGGCTGCGCGCCGCGATCACCCGCCCCGCGCACGACGCCGGGTTGCGTCTGGAGGCCGGACTCGTCGACGTCCTGCTCCAGGACACCCGCGAGGGCGGCGGGCACGACCACGGCTCCGCCCTGCCGTTCCTGGCCCACGCCCTGCGCGAGACCTGGGTGCGCCGACGCGGGGCGACCCTGACCCTCGCCGGCTACGCCGCCACGGGCGGCATCTGGCAATCCGTGGCCCGTACCGCGGAGGCCATCCACCAGGAGCTCGACGCACCGGGCCGGACCGCCCTGCGGGAATTGCTGCTCGGCATGGTCACCCTCACCGGCGGGGGAGAGGAGGCCGTACGCCGCCGGATCGCCCTGGACGAACTGCTCGCGGACCGGACGGAGGCCCAGCGCGACACGGCCCTCGCCGTACGCGACCGGCTCGCCGGGGCCCGGCTGGTCACCATGGACCGCGACACGGCCCAGATATCCCACGAGGCGCTGCTGCGCGCCTGGCCCCGGCTGCGGAACTGGATCGAGGAGGACCGGGCCGCCCTGGTGACGCGGCAGCAGCTGACCGACGCCGCGCACGCCTGGGACCTGGCCGGACGCAGCCCCGAGTACTGCTACCGGGGCGCCCGGCTCGCCGCGGCCTCCGAGTGGTACGCCGGACAGAGCCACAACCGGCTGGTCGGCCCCCGCGAACGCGAGTTCCTGGCCGCCAGCGAGCAGCTGGCGAGCGAGGAACGGGACCGCGAACGAGCCCAGTTGGCGGCCGAACAGCGCCGCACGCACCGGCTGCGCCTGCTGCTCGGCGCCACCGGCGCCCTGCTGTGCCTGGCGCTCATCGCCGCGGGCCTGGCCCTCCAGCAACGCGCGCACGCCCGGGCCAACGGCGAGCAGGCACAGGATCGGCAACTCCAGGCCGCCGCCCGGGCCGACGTCGCCACCGACCCGAGGGCCGCCCTGCTGCTGGCGGTCGCCGCCCACCGCGAACACCCCACCCCGCAGAGCCGTGCCACGCTGATGGACGTCCTCGCCAGGACCCAGTACGAGGGATCCCTGAGCACGTTCGGCTGGGTGGACTCGCTCTCCTACAGCGACAACGGCCGGACCCTGGCGGTGGGCCAGTTCGACGGTGCGGTCAGCCTGTGGGACACCTCGAAAGGCGGGGATCCGAGCCGGCTCGCCGAGGTCGTGGCCCACACGAAGAGCTTCTTCGGGAACCCCGCGGTCTGGATCGGCGACGGCTCCTCGCTGCTCCTGACCGGCGCCGACTCCGACCGGTCCCTGGGGCGGTTCTCGCTCGCCGACCGCAGCCGCCCCCGGCCCGGGGGCCGCCACGCCCTGCCGATGCGCGGACTGTTGGAGGAGTCGGCGTTCAGTCCTGACGGCCGGATGCTGGTGACCTCCACCGTCGGGGAGACCGTGCTCTGGTCCCTGGCGCCCGGGGACGGGACCCCCCGCCTCCGCGCCCGGCTCCCGCAGCGGCGCAGCAACGTACAGGCGGCCGCGTTCGGCCCGGGTGCGGACCTCCTCGTCCTGGGGTGGCAGGACGGCACGGTGGACCTGTGGCACACCTCGGATCCCGGACACCCGCGACGCCTGGGCGCGCTGCAGGGCACCGGCGACGCGGTGCGCGCCCTGTGCCTCGGTCGCGACGGGACCGTCCTGGCCGTGGCCACGGAGGACTCCCAGGTCCGCCTGTGGGACGTCACCCGGGCCACCGGCGACCGTCCGACCGCGGTCACGGCCGGACCGGCGGCCGTGATCAGCGGTCATGCCGGGCCGGTCCGGGCGCTGGCGCTGAGCAGGGACGGACGCCGACTCGCGCTCGGCAGCACCGATCAGACGGCGACGGTATGGGACGTCTCCCGGATCCGACCGGTCCGTACCGCCGTCCTCAGCGGCCACGCAGCGCCGGTCACGGCCGTGACCTTCACACCCGACGGCTCCACCCTGGTCACCGGCGACCCGAGCGGGTCGGTGCGCTTCTGGTCGCTGACCGACCGGCTCACACCCGTCATCGCGGGGCGGCCCCTGACCCTGGCCGCCCCGGACTACTACCGCTACTTCGAGACGGCGGTGCCGTACGCCCTCGCCGCGGACGGGAGCACGCTGGCCCTGGCCACCAAGAAGCACGAACTGAGCCTGGTCGCCCTGACGGGAGCCCGGGCGGGCCGCCGGACGGGCACGGTACGGACCGACCCGCCGGGCAGCTTCTCGTACGAAGGGATCTGGCTCTCGCCGGACCGGAGCCGGCTGGCGGCGGAGGGGCCCAGGGGCACCCTCACGGTGTGGAACGTGCGAGACCCCGCCCGCCCCGCGGTCGAGTCCCGGCTCCGGGCCGGACCCGCCGACGCCTCCCTCCCCCTGGAGGTCGCGTTCCGCGGCGCGGTGATGGCGGTCGGCTCGCAGGGCGCGGCCACATTGTGGGACCTCTCCCAGAAAGGGCGGCCCCGTCGGGCCGGCACGGTCAAGATGGCGACGGACATCGCCACACCGGTCGTGCTGCCCGCCCCTCGGGGCTCTGTGCTGGCGGTGGACCGGTTCCTCTACGACGTCACCGTTCCCGGGCACCCGAAGCGGCTGGCCGAACTGCCGGCCCCGGACGGCGGCGACCTCGCTTCCGCCCAACCCCGCACGTTCTCCTCGGACGGCCGACTGCTGGTCGTCGGCCGGTACGGGGCGGACGGCGGGCTCCTCTATGACGTGTCGGCACCGGAGCGGCCCGTCTACCTCGGCGCGCTGCCGCAGAGCAACCGGGAGGGACCGTACGTCTTCGGCGGCGACGACACCTTCGTCATCGGTCCCGGCTCCGGGACCCAACTGCTGTACTGGGACGTGCGCGAGCCCGGCGATGCGCACATCGTCGCCTCGGCGACGCTGGCCAAGGCCCCCGGCGCCCTCGGCCTCTCGCCGGACGGCACCAAGCTGACCACGTACAACCTCCCGGGCGAAAGCATCGTCTGGAACATCTCCCGCCTCGCCGCGACGCTCCGCGACCCGGTCGCCCGCGCCTGCCGGCTCGCCGCCGGCAACCCGACCATCAAGGAGTGGCGCACCATAGCCCCCGGCGTCCCCTTCCGCAAGGTCTGCCCAGCCCTGGCCCCGGCCCCCTCCCCACCACCTCCTGGCAGCGCCCCCTACTTCCCCAGCCTCCCGACCCCGCTCCCAGCAGGCTGACGGGCCGCCCCCAACGTTCTCACTCAGGTGTGTCTGCCGACGGCAGGAACTGGGGCCGGAGCCCACCTGCACAGGCCAGCACTTCGGTCGCGGAAGAGTTCAAGAAGACCGTGAACGCGGACGAGCCGTCCACGGAGTCGATGAGACCGGTGAGGACGCGCTCTTCCCCGACCTGCCGGAGGATGTCGACCGACGCGGCCAGGCCCCCGACGGTGCGGCCACGCCGAGCAGCGCCCCGCAAACGTCTCGCGAACACCCCCGCGTGCCGGCCGGCGGGGACCAGACCGTCCCCGACACTGAAGGCACCTCCCGCAGCCAGGGCTTCACGGGCAGGTCCGCATGCCGGGGTCTGCTCGCCGAGCATCGCGACCAGCTCCTCGCGAGGAATGCTGCGCACCGGTACCCGAACGACCCACTCATCGCCCTGGTGTGACAACTGCCGCGCCTCCCCGGTGAGATCCCCGACTGCTTCGAGCTGCTTCCACCGCAGGCTACGTGGTGCAGACGGTGACGACTGCCGGGCCTCGGGCCACTGCCGGGTGGCGCGAGGTGCTGAGAGGCCGGATGGGCCGTCCAGCTGACGAGCCGACAAGGCAGCGACGTGACCGGGCTCACACCAACCTTCCGCGGGTTGCACGTGTCGGACAGGGCGGGAAACGGGATCCACCCGGGGCGAATCCGTCCGGGGACGAAGAGGGGGGAACGCCTTGCGCAGCAGCAGGTACCTGTCCGCTACGGCCGTTGCCGTGGCCGTGCTCACAGCCGTGACCGGTCCGGCCCCGGCCCAGGCCGCGCAACAGGCCGGCGCGAAGCCGCTGGTGCGCGCGGACGCGGACTACAACGGCGACGGATACCCGGACCTGGCGATCGCCGCCCCGAACGCCACGGTCGGCGGCGTGAAGAAGGTCGGCCTGGTCTCGATCGTGTACGGCTCCGCCACGGGCCTGCGGTACGACAAGCAGCAGCTGGTCAGCCGGGCCACCCCGGGCATCCCGGGCGAACCGACCGGGGACTGCTGCGGGTGGGGTCTCGACGCCTCGTACGGCGACCTCGACGCAGACGGCTACGACGACGTGATCCTCAGCGGCTCGGCCAGCACGCCGCTCGTTCTGTGGGGCAGCGCCGCCGGCATCTCGGGGGGCACCGCCATCCGGCAGGCCGGCGCCGCCAACACCATCGCGGCCGGCGACGTCAACGGCGACGGCAAGGCGGACCTCGTGATCGCCGGCCGGAACGGCGGTCCGGAGGCGGAGCACTGGGGCCTGCGCATCCAGTACGGCCCGCTCGACCGGGCGACCGGGGCGCCCGCCTCGACGGTGTTCCGCAACACCCAGTCGATGGACGGGGTAGCCGTCGACGGCGTCCAGGTCGACGACATCACCGGCGACGGCATCGCGGACATCATCGCCACGGGCACCGGCACCAAGATGTCCGAGGGCTACCGGGGCATCGTGCTCAAGGGCACGCGCGCGGGCCTGAAGAAGGGCGGCACGCTCGACGCCCGCCTGGGCGTCGAGCTCGGAGACATCAACGGCGACGGCTACCGCGACGTCGTGGCCGCCCCCGACTCCATGTTCGACGGCGACATGCACGGTGCGATCTCGGTCACCTACGGCGGCCCGGACGGCGTCAGCAAGACCCTCCCCGCCCGGCTCATCGACCAGAACACCCCCGGCGTGCCGGGGGTCAACGAGAAGAGCGACCTCTTCGGCTACGCCGTGGCCCTGCGCGACGTCGACCGGGACGGCTACGCGGACGTCCTCGTCGGCGCCCCCCGTGAAACGGTCGGGACCGGCCCGTGGGGCGCCGGCTCGATCACGCTGCTGCGCGGCGGGAAGGCGGGCGTGACCACCACCGGCGCCCAGGTCGTCACCCAGGGCACCGCGGGCGTCCCCAGTGCCTCCGAGACCAGTGACCACTTCGGCGAGAGCGTCACCTTCGTGGACGGCAATGCCGACGGCCGTGCGGAGGCGTACGTCGGCGGCCCCGGCGAGGACAACTGGGTCGGCCGCCTCTGGCAGCTCCCCACCACGCCCCAGGGCCTCACCGGCACCGGCTCGAAGTCCTTCAACCTCGGCGGCGGCCACGGCTCGGCCCACTTCGGCGACTTCCTCGCCAAGTAGCGGACCAGCCTCGTGACGGGCCTCGGACCCGGGCCGCCCGGCGCGGGGCCGGCCCACGTCTGGGGAGGCGGCGGTGCCTGCGCACCGGGCGCCGGGGCGCCTCGTTCTGGGTCGGCGCGCTCCCCTTGGCCCGTAGTCATGCGACACGGACCTCCCGCCTGGGATCGTCCGAGCCTGCCGATCTATTCTGAACGCGTTCAGTCAGGTGTGGGGGATGTCGATGAGAGCTTCAGTGAGACGGTGGTCGGCTCTGGTCGCCGTGTTGGTGTGGGCCTGCGTTGCTTGTGCTGATTCAGGGGGAGGCGCGGCTCGCATTGACCAGTCGGCGCTCGTGGGTGAGTGGAGCAGCCCGGGTGGCGCCCTTCTCCGCCTGGGGGCGGACCGCGGCATGACGGGGGAGAGGCTGAACAGCGCGATGCTGGGTGGCACATCATGCCCGGACGCTGCAACCGGGCGCTGGAGCTTCTTCAGTTCGCCGGACGCTGCTGGTTCCATGTTTGCCGACGACGGTCTCACCAGCGGCGATACGGTCTCTCTGAGCATCGATCCTCCGGAGGGCTTCTGCCTCATGTCGGCTCTGGTCCAACGTGACGAGCAGGGATTCAATCTCTGCCTGGTGGAAGACCTTGACTCGGGCTGCTCCGCCGAGGAACTTCTCCGCCTCCGGTCGGCGCGGGAGAACCGGGCTGCGAAGTGACTCGTACCGACAGATGCTGAAGGGGCATCACCACCCGGGCCGTCGCCTCGGTCGACGCGTCCTGCGTTTGCTTCGCCGAGTCGGCGGCAGTCACGTCAGACGGTGATGACCGTCTTGCCCAGGAGCTCCCGGGACTCGATCGCCTCGTGTGCCGATGCGGCGCGCTCGAGGGGGAAGGTTGCGCCGATCACCGGGCGCAGGGCGCCGCTCGCCGCGGCGTGCAGGGCCTGTGCTGCGAGCTCGGCGTGTTCGTGGGCCGCCAGTTGGACGTCTCCGATACCGAGCAGGCGGACACCTCGGGCCTCGGCGTCCGCCCGGTCCACCGGAGCGAAGCCGCCCGTCGGGGCGCCGTGGGCCGAGAACCGGCCGCCGTTCGCGACCAGGGCGAACGCGGCCAGGCCGACCTCGCCGCCCACCCCGTCCAGCACGACATCCGCCCCCGCGCCGCCGAGTGCGTCGCGGGCCTGATCCACCCAGTCGGGCCGGGTCGCATCGACGACGGCATCCGCGCCCAACTCCCGCACCAGGGCGGTCTTGCGCCCGCCGCGTGCCACGCCGACGACCCTGGCGCCCGCGGCCTTCGCCAGCTGGACGAGTACGGTGCCCATGCCGCCCGACGCGCCCACGACCAGCACCTGTTCCCCTGACCGGACGGCCGTGGCGTCCAACAGCTTGGCCGCCGTCACGCCGTCGTGCACCAGGGCCGCGGCGTCGGTGAAGCCGACCCCGTCGGGTACGACGGCCAGTGCCTCGACCGGGGCCACGGCCAGCTCCGCGTAGCCGCCGGTGAAGCCGACGGAGGCGACGACCCGCCGTCCGGTCCACGCCGGGTCCACGCCCTCACCGACGGCGCGGACGGTGCCGGCGATACCGCCGCCCGGCACGTACGGCGGGGTGACGGGGAAGAACTCCCGGCCCCAGCCGCTCCGCACCTGGGTCTCCACGAAGATCGTGTCCGCGGCCGCCACGGCGACCAGCACCTGCCCCGGTCCCACCACCGGCTCGGCCACCTCCGCCGCAACCAGTACCTCCGGGCCACCGAACTCGATCACCTGTGCCGCACGCATGACGTCCGCCTCCGTTCCGGCCACCGGACTCTCCGCCGGCCGTGCCACAAGCCTCAGATATCAAGTGCACTTGAGGTCAAATGATCATTCCGCACCCTTCACACACGGCTCAGGCGTCCTCGCCAAGCGCCGCGGCCAGTTCGGCCGCCTCCGGCCGGCCCAGTTCGGTGTAGAGCGCCAGCGCGGCCCGGCGGTCGGCGCGGGCCTCCTCGGACCTGGCCAGCTGGAGCAGGCAGCGGGCCGAGCCCGCGAGGGCGCGTGCCTGGTCGGAGCGGCTGCCGGTGGACCGGCCCAGCTCCAGCGCGGTCCGGTGGTGCGCGAGCGCCTGCTCGGCCTCGCCGAGGGCCAGCAGGGTCTCGCCGAGGCCGTGGTGGGCGTTGGCCAGGCTGCCCTGGTCGCCCAGCCGCGCCGCGAGCGTCATGGCCTGCCGGAAGAAGGCCGAGCCCTGGGCGTGCCGGCCCGACCCGAGGTGGAGCAGGCCGAGGATGTTCAGGGTCTCGGTCTCCGCCGCCGGGCTGCGGATCGCCCGGTGCACCTCCAGGGCCCGTTCCAGGTACCGGCCGGCGGCCGCCCAGTCGCGCCGGTTCACCTCGACCAGGCCGAGGTTGTTCAGCGCCGCGCCCGCGCCACCGCGGTCCCCGATCTCCTCGTAGACCCGCAGGGCGGCCTCCAGGCCGGCGACGGCCTCCGCCAGGCGCCCGGACTGGCGGTGCACGATGGCGATGTTGTTGAGCATGTCGCCCTCCGCCGACCGGAATCCGGTGGCGCGGTGGATGTCCAGGGCCCGCCGGTAGTGCTCCAACGCCTCGGTGAACCGGCCGAGCCGTTCGTGGACCAGGCCGAGGTTGCCGAGTGAGGAGCCCTCACCGGGCCGGTCGCCGAGCTCCCGGCGCAGCGCCAGCGCCCGCCGGTGGTGCTCGAAGGTCTCCGGCATCCGCCCCAGGCGCTCGTGGACCTGGGCGAGGCTGTGCAGCGCCGTGCTCTCCGCCCGCCGGTCACCGCGGCGGACGGCCAGTTTCAGGCCGGCGGTCAGCCGCTCCAGCGCCTGCGGGTAGCGGGCCAGCCGGTACTCGGTGACGCCCAGCCGCAGCAGGGCGTCCGTACGCTCCTGCTCGGTACGCGCCGCCGCCAGCGCCAGACCGTGCAGCGTGTGCGCCTCCGGGTAGCGGCCGGTCACCTGGAGGTCGTGGTGGAGCACGGCGGACAGCGTGGCGAGCCGGTCGGGCCAGTCGCCCTCCGCGGCCGTGCCGGCGAGCGCGAGCAGGTTGGCGCGCTCCGCGTCCAGCCACGCCCGGGCCCGCTCGGGCCGGTCCAGCTCCGGGCCCGGCACGGCCGGGCGGCCGACGGCAGGGCGGTGGCCGCTCTCGTACGGGTAGAGCAGGTCCATGGCCGCCGCCGCGGTGTGGGCGGCCTGGTCCAGCAGGCGTTCCAGGGCCCCGCGTCGCTCCGCGGGGGCGTCCTGGCTCGCGGTCAGCTCCCGGGCGTAGTCCCGCAGCAGGTCGTGCGAGGTGGAGCGGCCGGGGCCGACCGGCTGGGTCAGGTGGGCGCGCTGCAACTCGTCCAGGACCCGGTGGGCGTCGGCGGGGGAGGAGCCGGTCAGGGCCGCGACGGCGTGCGGGTCGACGTGCCGTCCGGGGTGCAGTCCCAGCAGCCGGAAGGCCCGGGCGGCCGGCGGCGGCAGGTGCCGGATCGACCAGGACAGCACCGAACGCAGGTCGGTGAACGGGTCGTGGTCGCCGCCGAGCAGGTCCAGTCGCCGGTGCTCGTCGGCGAGTTCGGCGGTCAGCTCGGTCAGCGTCGCGGCGCTCCGGGACGCGGCGAGTTCGGCCGCGATGCGCAGGGCGAGGGGCAGCCGGGCGCAGCGCTCGGCGAGCGGGGCGAGGGCGCCGCGGGCGCTGTCCTCGCGGTCGCCGACCAGGCCGGCGAGCAGGCGGACGGCATCGTCCAGCGGGAGCAGGTCCAGGGTGATCCGGCGGGCGCCGTCCCGGGCGACCAGACCGCCCAGGCTCTCCCGGCTGGTGATCAGCACGCCGCAGGAGTCGCCGGGCAGCAGGGGCCTGACCTGCTCGGCGCGGTGGGCGTTGTCCAGTACCAGGAGCATCCGGCGGCCGCTGACGGCGGACCGGAACCGGCCGCTCAGCGCGGTGGCCGAGCCGGCGGCGTCCCGGGGCAGGTCCGTGCCGAGGGCGTGCAGGAACTCGGTCAGGACCTCCTCGGGCCGGCGCGGCCGGTCGGGGCCGTACCCGCGCAGGTCGACATAGAGGCAGCCGTCCGGGAACCGCTCCCGGGCCCGGTGGGCCCAGTGCAGGACGAGGGCGGACTTGCCGACGCCGGCGGGCCCGGTGACCGCCACCAGGACGGCGGGGCCGGGGTGCGCGGTGCCCTCCGGCATGGTCGCGGAGAGGGTGTCGAGTTCGGCAGTGCGTCCGACGAACGGCTGCTGGCCGGGCGGGAGTTGCCAGGGCGCCGGCGGGCCGGCCGCCGGGGAGGGGCCCGTGTCGGCGCGGGGCAGGTCCAGGGCCGGGTCGCCGCGCAGGACCTGCTGGTGCAGTGCGCGGCTGGAGCTGCCGGGGGCCACCCCGAGTTCTTCGTCCAGCAGGGTGTGCAGGCGGCGGTAGGCGTCCAGCGCCTCGTGCTGGCGACCGCTCCGGTACAGGGCCAGGATCAGCTGACCCCAGAGCCGTTCGCGCAACGCGTGTTCCTCGACCAGGCCGCGCAGTTCGCCGACCAGCTCGGCGTGCCGGCCGAGCGCCAGCCGGGCCTCGATGTGGTCCTCCAGAGCGCCGATCCGGGCGTCCTCCAGGGCACGGGCCTGCTCGTGTACGGCCGGGGGCAGCGGGAGTCCGGCCAGCACGGGGCCGCGCCACAGGCCGAGCGCCCGGGTGAAGACCTCGGCGGCGGCGCCGGCCCGCCCTTCGCCGAGCGCCCGCCGGCCCTCGGCGGCCAGCGCGGTGAAGGCGAGCGCGTCCAGGCCCTGCGGCCCGGCGGTCAGCGTGTACGTGCCGGCGGCCGAGCTCAGGGCCGGGCCGTCCGGCGAGCAGGCGGCGAGCAGCCGGCGCAGGTCGGCCGCGTACTGCCGGAGGTTCGCGGCGGCCGAGCGGGGCGGGCCGTCCGGCCACAGCGCCTCCACGAGCAGGTCCGCGGGGGTGCTGGTGTTGGCGCGCAGGGCGACCGTGCCCAGGAACACCCGGGCCAGCCGGCGGGGTGGCGCAACGACCCGGTCACCGGACCCGGCCTCCAGCGGACCGAGGACGCGTAGCTGCACGGCTCTCCTTCAACTCGGGCCCACAGGTGGGCGGTTGGCGCCCGGTGACCCGGGGTGGCCAGTATCGCCGACCCGCATATGCCGTCGTATGCGCGGACGTATACGGGCGCCGCCGAGGATGGGCGCACCGGGCCGCGGACGGCGGCCCGGCCACCATCGATGGGGAGGACGACATGCAAGGACGGACGGCCGACGGGTCCGCGCTGCGGCGCCTGGTGCTGACGGTCCTGATGGCGCTGTGCCTGGGCGGACTGACGGGCGCACCGGCCTCGGCGCAGGGGGCGCCCGGGGTCCGGGCGGGCGCGGCGGCGGTGTCGGCGCAGGCGGCCGACACCTGCAAGCCGGTGGTGCAGGGCGCGTTCGCCACGGCGACCTGTACCCGGGACCCGGGGACCCGGTGGTACCTGTACGTGGTCTGTCGCACCTGGGACGTGAGCCAACCCGGCTACCTCGCGTACGGCAACATCGTCAACGGCAGCGGGACCTCCAGCGTCGGCTGCTCGGGCGGTACGTTCGTCAACAACGCGCTGATCTACACCTACCCGCCGCAGCCGACCGCCGTGACCGGTCCGATCGTCGGTGTCTTCTCCGGGAAGTGCGTCGACGTCGACAACGGCTCCAACCGGGACGGCACGCCGGTGCAGATCTTCCCGTGCAACGGGACCGGCGCGCAGACCTGGTCGATCGTCTCCGACGGCCGGATCGTCGCCCTCGGCAAGTGCCTGGACGTGAAGCACAACGGCACCGCCAACGGCACCATCGTGCAGCTCTTCACCTGCAACGGCGGCGGCAACCAGCAGTGGACCCGGACCGCCGACGGCGGTCTGCGCAACCCGCAGTCCGGCAAGTGCCTGGACAACCTCGGCTTCAACGCCGCGGACCGCGCACCGCTGGGCATCTGGGACTGCAACGGCCTCAGCAACCAGCAGTGGACACTCCCGACCGCCTGACCAGCACCACCACCATCCCCAGCACGACGGCCGGCCCCGGCACCGCACCCCCGTACCCGGGGGGCGGCGCCGGGGCCGGCCTCGTCGCAGGCGGGCGGCCGCCGCGGTCAGCGCAGGGCGTCGGGGCGTGCCGAGCGGGGCTGTGAGGGGTGCGCCTGCCCGTCCTCGGCCGGCTCGCCCTCGGCCACCGTGCCGGTGAGGTGTTCCAGCGTGCCGGTGAGCTCCAGGAGCCGTTCCAGGCGGGCGGAGCGGTTCTCCAGGTACAGGCGGACCCCCGCCGCGTCGGTACGCCGGCGCAGCATCAGGAGGTTGGACAGCCCGAGGGCGTCGATGCCCGTGACCCCGGCGCAGTCCAGGCGCAGTTCGCGCGCGTCCGGGTGGCCGCCGAGTGCGCGGGCGGCCGCGTCCAGGAGCAGGTGCGCGCTGCTGTGGTCCAGCTCGCCGCACGGCGTTATGCGGATGCTGTCGGCGCCGACGACGCAGGTCAGGTGGAGGGGATCGGGGGAGGCGGTGCTCATCTGGCCTTCCTGTAGGTGGTGATGAGGCGGTCGGTGGCGGTGCGGAGCATGGCGGTGGCGCGGGGGAAGTCCTGGAGCTGCCGCCCGAGGAGGTCGAGGGCCGGGGGCAGCGATGCGGCCGGGACCCCGCGTGCGGTGAGGACGTCCGCGGTCCAGAGCAGGAAGTCGGTGAAGAGGGCGGCGTCGCCGGTGTAGAGGGCGGCGGCGAGGAATTCGGTGATGTGGGCCAGGTCTTCGGCGGTGCGCTCCCGCTGGGCGTCGTCGTAGGCCCGGACGGCCGGGTAGGCGTCCGCCAGCCCGGCGAGTACCGCGCTGACCAGCCGCGGCCGGGCCCTGGTGACCAGGGTGTACTCCTGGTCGGCGAGGTGCGGCAGGTCGTCGATGACCTGGTGGTCGGGCTTCGGGGCGGCCAGCGGCCCGCGGTCCAGGACCCGGGCCGCGGTGCGCGCGTCCGGGGCCCAGGCGTCGGCGCCGAGCAGCCGGGCGTAGCGGCCGTCGCCGCCGAAGGCCGCGCCGCCCACGATCACGGGTACGGCCACCGCCTGGCAGGCGGTGATCGCCGCGTGGGCGGCGGGCAGCCGGGTGGGTACGGACGCGGACAGGGCGACCACGTCCGCGCCGGTGCGGTGCAGGTGGCCGATGAGGTGGTGGGCGGGCACATGGGCGCCGAGGTAGTCGACCTGCCAGCCGTGCAGCGTGAGGACTTCGGAGAGCAGCCGGGCGGGCAGCGCGTGCCAGTCGCCGTCGACGCAGGCCACGGTGATCCGGCCGCGGGCGCGTCCGGTCCGGGCCGCGCCGGGGTGCCGGGCCACCAGGGCCGCCATGCGCTCGCTGATGGCGGTCGCGGCGTGCTCCTGGGCGACGGTGAAACGGTTCGCCATCCATTCCTCGCCGACCCGCGCCTGCACGCGGGCGATCACGTCGAGCAGCAGCTGCTCCGCGTCCAGGCCCGACGCCAGGCCGTCCTCGACGACCAGCGCGGCGGCCCGTTCGTCGCCCGCCGCCACGGCCTCCCACAGCCGGGCCGTCAGGTCGGCGGCCGCCGGGCCGGGCCGGGTGCCGGGCGCGGCGGGAGCGCTCACGTGGTGAACCTGCCCTTGGTGCGGCCGTCCACGGCGCTGAGGTGGTTGCTGCGGGGCGCGGCGATCACGACCACGGCCATGTCGTCGTGCCGGCCGCTGCCGACCCAGGCCGCCACGGTCATCTGGACGTGTTCGACCACCGCCTCGGCGGGCATGCCCGCGCAGTGCGACAGGGTGCGGCGCAGGCGTTCCTCGCCGAACTCCGTCCCGCCCAGGGGCCCGCCGCGGGCCTCGACGATGCCGTCCGTGTACAGCACGCAGGCCTCGCCCGGGCCGAGGACCACCTCCACCGGTACGGCGCTGACCTCCGCGAGGGCGCCGATCAGCGTGCCCCGGGTGGCCGCCTCCTCGACGCGCCCGTCCGCCCGCAGCACCAGCGGACGCGGGTGGCCGGCACTGGTCAGCCGCAGCTGCACGGTGCTGCCCCGGCGCTGGGCCGAGGCCAGCACCATGGTGGCGTACCGGGCGTCGTGGGTGTTGAGGAGCGAGGTGTTGAGCAGGCCGAGCATCTGCTCGTGGTCCTCGGCCATCGGGAGCAGCGCCTGCAGGGTGTTGCGGATCCGGCCGGTCAGAACGGCGGCTTCGAGGCCCTTGCCGCACACGTCGCCGAGCACCACCAGGCAGGGACCGCCCTCGACGACGGCGGGGTGCACGTCGTAGAAGTCGCCGCCGACGCGTTCGTGGTCCTTCGAGGGCCGGTACCCGCCCGCGTACTCCACCCCTGCCACCTGCCGCAGGGTCGGGGGCAGCAGGGCCCGCATCAGCGTCTCCGAGATCGAGGCCTGTTCGGCGTAGAGGCGGGCCGCGGACATCGCGACCCCGGCGCGCGCGGCGAACAGCCGGGCGAAGACCTCCTCGGCCTCGGTGAAGGCCGCGCTGCGCTCGCGGCGCAGCAGCACCAGCGCCCCGGCCGGCACGCCGTGCCCGGGCAGCGGCACAATCGCGATCGCCCCCACCGCCCCGAAGCCCTCCGGCACCAGCCAGGACGGAGCCGCGGCCGGATCGATCCAGCGTGAGGGGACCGGCGGGAATCCCTGAAGGGCCTCGGCCAGGCCCGGTACCCGGGACGCGTTCGCCGACACGCTCGAGTGCGCGGGTTCCATGCCCCGGCGGGCCGTCACGACGGGGAGTTCACGGCCGTGCCCGGCGGCGATGACCACGGCGGCGTCGGCGAGTTCGTCGGCCGCCAGCCGGGCCGTGATGCCCATACAGCGGTCCAGGTTCAAGGACGACAGCAGCAGGTTGGAGGCGCGCGTCAGGAACGCCGTGCGCTCCCGCTCCGCCGTCAGGGCGTCCCGGGCCTCCCGCTGGTCGGTGTCGTCGACCAGCCACCACACCACGCAGCCGTCGCCGCGCGAAGCGGGATGGGCCGCGTACGTCCGGCCGGCCACCGCGCCCCGGGCCACCGGATCCCCGCCCGGCCCGGCCTCCCGGTGCGCCCGCGGCGCGGCGACGGTGAGCCAGTCGGGGGCCACGTCCGCCAGCGCGACGCCGGGGCGCGCACCCGGCAGGACGAGGGCGGCGGCCTCGTTGACGGACACCAGGACCGCCTGCCCGTCCGTCATGAACACCGGGTACGGAGCGCCGTGCCAGGGGCCGCGCCCGGCGTCCGGATCGGACGTTGCTGCCTGCGTGGAGTTCACCACATGCTGGAGGCCCGCTGGGCGGACCCCTCACCTCATTGGGTCGAAAGTTAAATAATTGCCTCATGGAAACTATCCCCTGCCCGGAGCCGTGGCAAGCGCGCCATCTCCCCACGGCGGCCGTCGCCCGGACGACCCGTCAGATCACCGGCGGGTCGGTGCGCGGCCGAGCGCGGGGCGCCCGGGCCGGCCGCACCGGTCGCGGCGACGCGCCGGCGGAGGAGCGGGCCCTGTGCTGCGGCGCCTGACAAATGGGCAGCCGGCTGACACAGTGGTGCAATGCCCAGAGCCTTCCACGCCCTCCCCGACACGCAGGGAGTGCCGCAGGCGTGCGCGGTCGCGGAACTGCTCGAAGTGCTCTGGCGGCCCGGCCACGAAGCCGCCGCGACGCCCGTGCCGCCCTCCCAGCTGCGCGCCCTGACCGTGATCGAGCAGCGCGAGGGCATCAACCTGCGCGACCTCGGGGAGGTCCTGGGCTCGGCGGCCCCGGCCGTGAGCCGGCTGTGCGACCGGCTGGAAGCCGCCGGACTGGTACGCCGTTCCAGGGCCACCACCAGCCGCCGCGAGGTCGAACTCAGCCTCAGCCGCCAGGGCCAGGCCGTACTCGCCGACGCACGGGCCCTGCGCTCCGCCCGCACGGCCGAAGTCCTCGCCAGGATGTCCCCCCAGGACCGGCGGGCCCTCGCCGACGGCCTCACCGCCTTCCGCGACGCCGCCGCCGGCCTGGTCGGCCTGGACGCGGCGGCGGACGCTCCGGCCGGCCTCTCGGACACCGCCTGACCGGCCGGCCCGCGATCCCGTCGCGGCGTCCGGGCCGGGCCGGAGGGCGCCGGCCTTACGCGTCGGACGCCGCGGGCCGGCCGAACCAGTCGAGGCACGTCACCAGCGCGTCGTCCTCCGCGGCCGCGTCGCGGTAGTCCGCCAGGGTCTCCAGGATCGCCCGCGGGACCGCCGCGGCCGGCAGCAGACTGGTGGCATGGATCGCCCGGGCCAGCGCCCGCTCGCTGTAGGCCACACCGCTGCGGTCCGCGGCCCCGTAGACGCCGTCGCTGACGAACACCAGGCGGTCGCCCGGCAGGGCCTCGAAGGCCTGGGGCACGTACTGCGACTCCTGGAACATCCCCAGCGGGAACTGGGCCTCGAAGGTCACCCGCTCCACCGATCTGTCCCGGTACCGCCACAGCTGCGGTGAGCCGGCGTCCACGACCTCGCCCCGGCCCGTCGCGAGCTCCAGGCAGAGCAGGAGCGTCGAGACGTACTCCCGCCCCTGGTGCCGGCTGTGGACGGCCTGGTCGGCGAGCGCGGCCTGGTCCGCGATCCCCACCCCCGCCCGGCGGGCGTTGCGCAGCGCGTTGACCGCCAGGTTGGTGAGCAGCGAGGCCTGGATCCCCTCGCCCATCCCGTTGGTGACGGTCAGGACCAGGGTCTCCGCCGTGGTGGACCAGTCGAAGTTGTCCCCGTGGATGTCGTACGCGGGCTCCAGCTGTGCCCCGATGGCGTACTCCGGGCGGGAGCAGGAACGCCCCGGCAGCAGCTGCCACTGCATCTCGGCCGCCAGCGTCAGCCGGCTCGCCCGCCGGGCCTGGAGGTAGACGTCGGTGTCGCGTTCGGCCACCACGATCTCGTGCCCCAGCAGCTCCGCCACGTCCTGGAGCTCCCCGACGGTCTCCGGGCCCGACAGCTCCTCGGGCATCCGGACCGTCAGGATGCCCAGCCGGTCCCCGCGTACCGTCACGGGCAGGTGGAGGTCGAAGGTGTTGCCCTCCGCCGAGTACTGGCCGTACGGTTCCTGGCTGCCGAACGCCCGTCCCTGCGGGGTGGTCCGCACGTCCAGCGGGTCACCGGTGTGCGGGAGGGCCGTGACCCGCTGGAGCACCGTCAGGCTGTAGTCGGCCATCAGCAGGTCGACCCCGATGGCGTCGTAGTGCGCGGTGAGGGCCGAGCGGACGGCGCGCAGGAGATCGTGCGGAGCGGCCGTGCGCAGGGCGCGCTCGACGGCCAGGAACCTCGTCATGGCGAGCATCATTTCTCACGGAGGGCTCGTAGGCGGGACAACGGGCCGACTCCCGCCGATCCGTACGACCGGACCCGGCCGGCCGCGTGGACGCGGAGCCCGTCGGCATCCGCCCCGAACCACAATTCATCATCTAAAAAGTTGCCATGCGGCAACTGACGACATGTTACTGCCTGCGTCGACCCGGCGGTGCGGGCCGGGACCGGGAAACCACCGCGGGGCCGGAGCTGCAACGGCGGTGCCTGGAGCCTCCGGTGAAATGCGGTTGGTCGGTTCAGCGCAGTTTGTGAGGATGTCGGACATGCTCGGGTGCGGCCGTTCCGCGGGGCGTCGTTCGGCGATCCCGCCGTTCGGCGGCCTCCGGCCCGGTTCGGCCCCTGCTCCACCGTTCGTACGCTCGCACTTCAGGACACGTCATGCCCTCGACCCACGACCCGGCCCTCCCTGCCGAGCCGGCTGCGCTGCTGATCACCGGAACGGTCGGGGTCGGCAAGACCTCCACCGCCGACCTGCTCGGCGACCTCCTGGCCGATGCCGGTCTTCCGCACGCCGTCATCGACCTCGACCGCCTGTGCCAGGCCTGGCCGGCCCCCGATGACGACCCGTTCCAGCAGCGCCTCCTCCTCGCCAACCTGCGCGCCGTGACCGCCACCTACCGGTCCGCCGGGGTACGGCACCTCGTCCTGGCCGGTGTCGCGGAGGACGCGGCGCAGCGCGACGCCCTGCAGGCCGCGGTCGGGGTGCCCTTGCGGGTGTGCCGCCTGACCGCGGACCTCGGCTCCGTCCAAGCCCGGCTCCGCCGCCGGCACGAGGCCGACCACGACACCGAGTCCCTGCCGTGGCACCTCGAGCGGGCCGCCGAGCTGGACTCCGTCCTCGACCGGGCCGCGGTCGCGGACCTGGCCGTGGACACCACCCGCCGCACACCGGCGGACGTCGCGGCCGCAGTCCTCGAAGCCACCGGCTGGAGCCGGCCCGGGCCGTCCGTGTAGCGGTGAACACCCCGCCGGCGCCCGGACCCGGGCGCGTCCCGTCCGCGCGCACCGCCAGCGGTCCCGTCGGCCGTGTCGGTGGCGGCCTCAGCGCTGCCAGGTCTGGGTGATGTTGCCGCCGGGGGTGAGGGTCACCTTCAGGCCGGAGGGAAGCAGGGCGGTGGGCTTGGTGCGGGAGTCCAAGGCGGTGCGCCGGGTGTCCTTGCGGTCGTGGAGGGTGGCCCTGTAGGTGCCGTTGCCCTTCTTGGAGATCTTCGCGACACCGCCGTCGCGCAGGCTGACGTAGCGCTGGCCCGTGCGGGTCTTGACGGCGTCCTGCGTGAGGGTCCCGCCGTGCCGGAGGGTGACCTTCAGGCCGGAGGGGAGGGTCTTGGTCGCGCCGGGCCGGGCCAGGGCGCCCTGGGGCTCGCCGGCGCGGTCGAAGAGGTCGGCGCGCGGGGTGCCGAGGATCCAGGTGACCTTGGCACGGCCGCCGTCCTCGAGCTTGACGGTCCGCACCGGGACGCGGTCCTGGGGCTCGGTCTGCCGGCCGGTGTCGGAGGGGACATCGCCCGCAGCCGTCGGCGCGGTGGCGGACGCGCGGGCGGGCGAGTGGGCGGCGGCGACACCGATCGGCAGGCTGATACCCGCCACGACGACTGCGGCGACGGCCACGGTGCGGAGGTGCCGGCGGCGGGCCTGGTGCTGCGTGCTCATGCGGGGAGTCCTTGCGGAGTGGTGGGGGAGGGGGCGACAGCGGCGGCAGCAGGGCGCGTACCGCTGCGGTGCGTACGCCACGCTACGGACCCGATATCTGGATGATCCGTACGAAAGGTAACAACCGTCGGGAGCCCGTCTCGCAGTCCTGTTGCAGCGCCCCGCCCGCCCGGGCCGTGCCTGCCACCGCCAGTCCCTCGGCACGACGTAAAGACCGCGTCAGAGGACGTGTTACCGTTGCGCCAGATCAGTCTCGATCAACAGGATTGTTACTCCCCGAGGAAGACACCGGTGTCGCGGTAGCGCGATGCGCGGCGGCTCTCCGCTCGAGGGGAGGCAAGGCCTGGGTGGCGCCGTTGGCGCGACCCGGGCCTTTTTTGTTGCCCGGATCCCGGGCGGGACCGGTCACGACCCAGCAGGACGGCACGAGCCCCAGGATGCAAGGACGCATCATGAACACACCGGTACCGGGACCGCAGGCGCTGGCGGAGCAGATCCTCCGCGGCGTCGGCGGAGCCGAGAACGTCGAGAGCCTCACGCACTGCGCGACGCGGCTGCGCTTCCAGCTCCACGACGCAGCGAAAGCCGACAAGGACGCGCTCGACGCCCTCGACGGGGTCATGGGCACCGTCGCCCAGTCCGGCGACCGCTTCCAGATCGTGATCGGCGGGGCCGTGGCCGGCGTCTACGCCACGATCATGAACCTGCCGTCGATGACCGGCGGCGGCACGCCCCGCCCCGAGACCGATGCCGAGGTCAAGGCCGCGATGCGGGCCAAGAGCCGGGGCCGGTTCGCCTGGCTGGACAACTTCTTCGAATACCTCTCGGACTCCTTCCGCCCCCTCATGGGCGTCCTGCTGGGCGCCTCGCTGATCATCGCCATCGCCTCGGTCCTCGACGCGCTGGGAGTGATCGACTTCCGTGCCGCGGACAAGTCCGCCACCTGGGTCTTCGTCGACGCCATGTGGCGTTCGGTGCTGTACTTCCTGCCGGTGATGGTCGCCTACAACGCGGCGAAGAAGCTGCGGATCGACCCCTGGGTCGGCGCGGCCGTGATGGCCGCGGTGATGACCCCGAACTTCACCGGGATGCTCGGCCCGGACTCCAAGGTCCCGGGCGTGACCTGCACCACCAACGCCACACTGGGCACGCAGGAGTGCGTGGCCCACGTCTTCGGGCTCCCGATGCAGCTCAACGACTACGGCGGCCAGGTCTTCGTACCGCTGCTGATGGTCGCCCTGCTGGCCCTGGTCTACAAGGGGCTCCAGCGGATCTTCCCGGAGAACGTCCAGCTGGTCTTCGTGCCGTTCTTCAGCATGCTGATCATGATCCCGGTCACCGCCTTCCTCATCGGACCCCTGGGCGTCTGGGCCGGCAACGGCCTCGGTGAAGGGCTGTCCTGGCTGAACGGCAACGCCCCGATCGTCTTCGCGATCCTCATCCCGCTGCTGTACCCGTTCCTGGTGCCGCTCGGTCTGCACTGGCCGCTGAACGCCCTGATGCTCGTCAACATCAACACCATCGGCTACGACTTCATCCAGGGCCCGATGGGCGCCTGGAACTTCGCCTGTTTCGGAGCGACCGCCGGCGTGCTGCTGCTCTCGGTCCGCCACCGCGAGAAGGAGATGCGCCAGACCGCGACCGGCGCCCTGGCCGCGGGCCTGCTCGGCGGCATCTCCGAGCCGTCCCTGTACGGCATCCACCTCCGCTTCAAGCGGATCTACCCGCGCATGCTGGTGGGCTGCCTGGTCGGCGGTGTCATCGTCGGCGTGCTCGGCGGGGTGGACACCAAGGCCTTCGCCTTCACCTCGCTGCTCACCATCCCGGTCTTCTCCCCGATGGCCGTCTATTCGATCGCGATCGGCGCGGCCTTCTTCACCTCGATGGCGCTCGTGTACTTCTCCGACTTCCGCACCCCCGAGCAGCGCGCCCAGGCCAATGCGGAGCGGGACGCGGCGGAGGCCGCGGCCCGCGAGGCGGCCGTCCCCGCGCCCGCGCGGGAGCTGGTCACCGTCGGCGCCGCCGCGGTCGCCGGCCACGACTCCACCGGGCCGGTGCCGGCCGCACCGCCCGCCGCGGCCCCGGGCCTGGACCTCCTCGCCCCCGTCGCCGGCCGGGTGATCGCTCTGGACGAGGTGCCCGACCCGGTCTTCGCCTCCGGCGCGCTCGGTGACGGTGTCGGGATCGAGCCCGCGGACGGCCGTGTGGTCGCGCCGGTCGACGGCGAGCTGGTCACCGTCGCCGGCACCGGGCACGCCTTCGGGATCCGGACCGCCGACGGTGTGGAGGTGCTGATCCACATCGGCATCGACACCGTGCAGATGAAGGGGGAGGGCTTCACCGTGCGCGCCGAGGCCGGGCAGCGGGTCCGCGCCGGAGACCTGCTCGCCGAGGTCGACCTCGACGCGGTGCGCGCGGCGCAGCACCCGACCGTCACCCTGATGACCGTCCCCAACTCGGCCGAGTTGTCCTCGGTCGAGACCCGCACCGGGCAGGACGTCACCCTCGGGCAGCCCGTGGTGACCGTCCGGCGCTGACCGCCGGGGCGACGACCGGCGCCGGGCACGGACTTCCGAGGGAGTCCGTGCCCGGCGCCGCACCCGCGGGGCGGCGCGGGGACGACCTCGGTCCCGCATGCGGGAAAATGGCACCGAACCGGATCGGACCGGACACAACGGTCGGCGGAGAAGAGGGAGAGCAAGCGGTGAAGGCGCTGCGCGTCCTGAACAACAACGTGGTGCTCGCGCGGGACGACAAGGGCCAGGAGGTCATCCTGACCGGCCGGGGCATCGGCTTCGGCTCCCGGCAGGGCAAACCCGTCGACCCGGCGCTGATCGTGCGCGTCTTCGTGCCCGCCGACGGCCGGGACCCGGACCACCTCAGCGAGGTGCTGGCCCTGATCGACGAGGAGGTCCTGCGGGCCGTCGTGATCGCCCTGGACGAGGCGGGGATCGAGGGCCGCGAGTCGACCCGCCCGACCCTGGCCATCGCCGTGGCCGACCACATCTCCGGCGCCCTGGACCGGGCCCGGCGCGGCACCGTCGTCGAGTACCCGCTGCGCGCCGAGGTACAGACCCTGTACGCCGCCGAATACGCCCAGGCACAGCGCCTGCTGGCCGCCGTCAACACCCGCCTGGACCCGCAGCTGGACGAGTCCGAGGCGATCGCCCTCGCCCTGCACCTGGTCAACGCCGGCTTCGCCTCCGGCGACCTGTCCTTCACGTACACGATGACCGGCGTCATCCAGCAGATGCTCGCGGTCGTCCGGGAGCGGTACGGGCTGTCCGTCCCCCAGGAGTCGATGAGCGCGGCGCGCTTCATCACCCACGTCCGCTACCTCTTCGTGCGCATCCAGCAGCACCGCCAGCTGACCGGCCACGAGTCCACCATCGGCGAGGGCATCCGACGGCACTACCCGCAGGCGACCGCCACGGCCCAGCAGCTGGCGACCGTCGTCGAGCTGCGGCTGGGCGAGCGCCTGAGCGAGGACGAGGTCTCCTACCTTGCCCTCCACATCGCCCGCATGACCACCCAGCCCGACGGCACCGCGGCCTGAGTCGGCCCGCAGGGCCCGGCCCGAAGCCCTCCGCTCCGGTGCGGACGCCCATGACAGCCACGACCGCGCGCACCGGCGGAGCCGGCCGGCCGGTGCGGGGTGGGCGCCGGCCGACCGAGTACCGCCGAATCGCCAAGACGCTGGCGAACGGTCTCAGCGGGCCCACCGCGGACGGACACGACACCGATGCGGTGTGGGGTACGGCCAGGCTCGTGTCGCCGTACACGCCGGCATCGCCCACCCGATGGCACTCATGCCGGGATGGGCCCCAGCTCGATGTCAGTAGATGATCGACACGATGTCGCATACGGCTGCGGCGAGTTGCCGGTCGCCCTCGATGCGCGCGCGGTGGAGTGCGGCGTCCGGCTGGATGCCGCGGGTGCACAGGCGCCAGGCCGTTTCGGCGTCCAGCGCGACGACCGCGGCGGGATGCGCGGTGGCCGCTTCGGCGAGGGTCCACTTCGCCTCGGTGGCCGTCACGGTCCAACTGCCGCCTGCCGGACCGTCGATCCGTACCTCGACCTGCGTACCGGACGGTGCCGAGGTCGTGCGGAGGGTGTGGGGCAGGGCCCGCATGAAGGTGTCCAGGACCACGGAGAGAAGCCGGGGATCGGTGTCGGTGCCCTGGCCGGTGGCATGGCGGATCTGCTGGCGGTGGGTCCAGAACTCGGTGAGGTCGCGGGCGCTGTCCAGCCACATCGGCGCCGGATCGGCCCCCGCCCAGGACACGCCCAGCGATGGCGCGTCCAGGTCGACGCTCTCGAAGAACCGGGCGACCTGCCCGCCGACGAGGTCGAGGGTATCGGTGAGCAGGCGCGGGCTCAGCCGCCCGGCGGCGTCGACCCATTCGCGATTGGCGCGGTGGATGAACGCCTCCAGGCTCTCACCAGGCGCGAGGCCGGGCCCGCCCTGGTGTCCGTCGCGGTCCCGCGCAAGACGTCCGTAGAAGTCGCCCAGGACGTGTGCCGCCACATCGCGGACGGTCCAGCCGGGCACCGCCTCCCTGTCCCAGTCGGCGGCCGACAGGCCGCGGAGCGTGGCCATCAGAGCCGCCTGCTCCGGTGCGAACAACGGGCGGGCATCGATGGGAGGACCGAGCCAGGAACGGCTCGTGGCGTCGGTGAGCTGGGTCTTCATACGTTCCAGCCTGCCCATCAGGTGACCTGTTCGCCACCCAATAATCACTTTGCGCCGCACTTGTCCATCACTCAGCGTAACCGGCCACACCGGGGACCGCCCGGGTCGGACCGTGCTGGTCGTTTCGGCTCCCGGGGGAGCGCGGCGTAGGTGGTACCGGGTCCTACGCTGGTACGGCCCGACCGGGCAGTTCCGTCATATGGGGGATCACATGCACGCACGCCTCGCCGCCGTCGTGGGAACAGCCGTCCTGAGCGCCGGCCTGCTGGTCAACGCACCCGCCGCCCACGCGGCCGACCCCACCACCACGTTCGACGTCACCTACGGGAACACCTACACGAGGGGCACCATCACGTGGCACAACCGCTCCGTCAGCGTGGCGGGCGTCCAGAAGTCGGTTTCCTCGTCGAGCTGTCGGGGGACCACCGCCTTCACCCTCGATGCCAGGAACAAGAAGCTGGCCCTCGCCTTCACCTCCCGTACCTGCGGCACCAGTGAGAAGTTCCCCGCGTTCGTCGTGCCGGCGGACGTCCCCGGCGGAGCCGCAGTCGTGCGGATCTGCCTCGACGACGGCAAGATCCCCGCGACCTTCTACAAGTGCAAGCGGTACGGCCGCCCGTGACCGGGCCGGGCGAGGCCCGTCCGTAGCGGGTATGGCCGTGCCCCGGCCCGGGGGTGCGGGTCGGGGCACGGCAGGCGCGGCAGCCCTGTGCGGGCCGGGGCGCCGGCGCGCGGTCCGCGCCCTCACACAGTGTCGGCGAGTCGCCGGGAGGACGGCCCGGAGGCCGGGGCGGCGCCGACCTGCTCCGGCAAGGGGCAGGTGAGAGCGAGGACGCGTTCGGTGAGCTGCCCGGTGAGACGGGTGGTGGTGAGGGCGGCGCCGGTGAGCCAGTCCGCAGCGGTCAGTTGTTCGACCAGACGCTCGAGTTCATCGCTGTCGGCTGGGACCAGGGTGGCCAGGGCGTCCAGGTCGACGCCCTGGCCGCCGGATCCCAGGCATCCCGATGCGTCGCACTGTGTGGCCAGGGTCAGGGCCAGCAGCCGGGTGGCGGAACTGGCTTTGGCCTTGCGGAGTTTCTTGTCGGAGGTGACCTTCTGGGCCCAGCCGGAGAGTTTGGGCCGCGTCTTCTTGCCGAACGTGAACGGTCCCGTCCCGTCCGGTCCGGGTGCCAGCGAGGGGACGGCGATCGGGGTGGGGCTCTCCGGCCGGGAGGCCAGCAGGTCGCCGGCGGTGCCGGGGAGGGTCAGCCATCCGCAGGCCGTGAGCTTCTCGACGAGGTCCTGGGGATCGTCGAGGCCCAGGGCGGTGAGGTCTTGGCCGACGAGGTTCCCGGTGCCGGTGTGCGCGGTGCGCAGGGTGAGCATCAGGGCCAGCAGCCGTGCGTCGGGGCCGGGCAGCGGGGTGTGCTCGGCCGCGTGGGCGAGGACGGTGCGGGCGTGTTCCCACTGCCCCGCCACGCTCAGCAGCCGCGCCACGGAGTCGCCGGCGGTGCCGCCGGAGCGCTGCTGATGCTGGAGCCGGGTGGTGGCGGCGGCCTGCGCGGCGCGCTGGGCCTCCCAGCGCAGGTGTCCCTGGCCGGTGGTGTCGGCCCAGGAGTTGAAGGCTCGGGCCTTGCGTTCCTGGAGGTCGGCGAGGAGTTCCAGATCGGGCTGCTCGCGCTTCTGGTAGGCGCGGAAGAGATCGCCGAGTTCGATGAGTTCGTCCCGCAGGACGACGGGCCGCAGATCGTGGGGGATGAGGAGCTGGGCGATCTTCGCCTGGGCCGGGCGGCGTCGCGCCGGTGCAGGGCGGGGGGCCGGCAACGGGCCGGTGGCCTGATGGTCGGAGAACTGCGGCGCCCCGGCACCGGCGGCCGCCGCCGGGCTCGTACCCGCGGCCGGGGCGGCCGGCTGGTCGGAGGCCGCGGGTGGCTGGGAGGTGGCGGCGGTCCTGGCCCCGGGGGTGGCGGCCGCGCAGCGCGAGCAGCACTCCATCACCTGCCACCAGCGCGCTTCCCGGTCGGTGACCACGGCCAGCACGACCGGGCCACCGCACCGCCAGGGTTCGGTACGGGGTCGACCGGTGTCGGACAGGTGGCTGCGGCAGTCCGCCAGCCGGCACGCACAGTACGCCGCGGCCCTCGGCGCGGCGGCGGCGCGCAGGTGGGCCTTGACGTGGTCGACTGCCGCCGCCCGCCCGGCGGCCGCGGACGGCAGACGCTGCTCGGCACAGGCGGGCCGGCTGCATGAGATCCGCACGGCCGTACTTCCCCGGCCGACGGGGTCCAGACGTACCGTCCAGCGCCGCCCCGGCACCCGTTCGTCGAGCTCACTCACTGCGGCCTGCGTCATCCCGGTCGTCCTCCCGTCCAGCCCGTGGCGCGCCCGGCGTGGGGCGGTGTGGCCACCGTATTGGTCCGCACGGGCGACGGCCGTTGAACTCGCCCTGGGCGAACGCCGCGAATCGCGCGGAGGTCACGGGTCGAGCGGAGGTCACGGGTCGAGCGGTGCGTGCAGGACCCGCCGGCCGACACACCTGTTCCTGGAACCGCCGGCCGGGCGGGTGCGTCGGAAGGACATGACTCGCAGATTCGTACGGACCGTCCTCGCGCTGCCCCTGGCCGTCGGCGTCCTCGCCGGGTGCGCCCAGGCGGGCGGGGCGGCCGATGAGCCGACCGCGCCCGTGGACGCTGTCGAGACCGGTGGGACCGCCGTCGGCGTGGACGGATCCGGTGTCGGGGCGGTGATCCCCTACGAGCTGTACACGCACTGCGGCATCGACGAGGCCCGAATCGCCTCTACGTACTTCGAAGCGGAGACACCGCTGTCCGATGGATCCGGAAACCCGCCCGACGGCTGGGACAACCCGAGTCAGCGCGGCAGGATGACCCTCAACTCAAGGACCGAGGCCGTCTTCACCGACGACGCCGGTCACAAGGTGAAGTTCCGCGCCCGACCGGGCGCGACCGCGTTCAAACACATCTGCTCCTAGGCCGCCTCCGCCCGACGGTGCACGTCGTGCGCGCTGGACCCAGTGGTGCTGGCTCTTCGCGGTACGAAGAAGTGGGACCGTCCGCGCGCTGCGCGGCTGGGCCGGCGGCCCGATCGGCCACCAGAAGGTGGCCGCGGGCAGCGTGACGGTTTCGCGCAGCTGACGCCCCGGCCGGCGGTGTGCCGTCCCGGTACGGCACGGGGTGTCGTACCGGGACGGCGGCGCTGGCGGTCAGTCGGCGAGCTGGCCGAAGGCCCAGTCACCGTCGATCTTCGGGTCCGGAGACGGCTTCACCACGCGGGTGGGTGAAGTCCCGGCGAACCGCCCGTCCTTCGTGCCCACCGACCAGATCGCGGGGTAGACGGGCATGGTCACCTCGGGCTGCCGGTCCCCGTTGAGATCGGTGACCTTCAGCTCGCCGCCGAAGCGGTAGTACCCCTTCGGGACCGGCAACCCGGGCGCCTTGTGCCCGTAGAAGGCGGAGCCGGAGGTGGTGATTCCGCTACGGGTGCCCTTGAAGACGTACACGCCGCCGCCGCTGCGGTCCGAGCAGCCGCCGTCGTCGCAGTCGGGTCGGTTCTCGCCGGGGACACCCACGACTACAGCCTCGACCAGAACACCCTGCACCTGTCGATCACCGACGCGATGGGCCACGACACCCAGGCCTCCCTCACAGCGACCCTCCTCGTCAACGCCTCACGCGGCGCCCGCCGGGGCGAGGACCTGGCGGAGCAGGCCCGGCAGGCCCACCGAGCGCTCCTCGAGCACGGCAACCAGCATCGGTCGACCTGACCGGTCTCCTGCGCAAGACCTCCGCCGAGCACCCCCGTGAGGTCGTCCGCACGCTGGTCGGCGCGGTCACCGAGGCCTACGACGGCCGCCCGCCCCGGGACGACGCCACCGTCCTGTGCCTGCACTGGCACGGACCCGACACCCGTTTCCGCACCCTCGCGTGAGGTGGCACGCCCGCCCCCGACGAAGCCCGCCGGCCGGCCCCCGAGGTCGACGACGGTCGGCGGCCAGACCGACCTGACCGCCGACGGATACCGCCCGCAACGTCGTCTGCGCCGACGGCGCGGCTCCCCGACGGGTCGGGGAGCCGCGCGGGGCTCAGTTCTCCATTCCGAAGTAGTGGCCGAGGTATTCGGTGATCTCGGCCGTGTGGGGCAGGAGTTCGGGCAGGTGGGCCGCGAGGGCGTCTCGGGTGGCGGCGGCGAGGTCGGCCGAGCTGGTGGCCGCGGGTCGCACGTACGGTTCGAGGCGCTTGATCAACTCGTAGTTGCTGGCGATGTTCTCGGTGCGCATGGCCTTCTCCAGCGGCGGCGCTCCGGGCGGCGGGACGGGGGCGAGGACCCGGCTGATGTAGGTGACGCGGTGCAGGACCCGCCAGCACGGCGGCTTGGCGGAGCTCTGGCGGGTCTGGCGCAGCGCGGCCGCGTCAGGCGCGTTGCTGCCCGACAGCCAGGTCGGGTCGACCACCTTGTGGTAGAAGTCGTCGAAATTGGCGCTGGTCTCGCCGAGGTAGAAGGTGAGGAAGCGGTAGGCGTCCACCTTGCCCGGCACGAGGACCGGCTTGCCCGCGGCGTCGTACAGGGGCTTGCCGTTGCTGTCCCGGCGTTGCAGGTCGTTCGAGGGTGCGCACTGGACGTCGAGGCCGAAGCTGCGGGAGGACTCCTTGCCCTTGGCCCGGGTGGTGCTGAAGCCGCCGCCGCGGGAGGCGTCGAGGTGGAAGGCCCAGCCGAGGCCGAGGGCGCCGAAGCTCAGGTCGAAGTTGCCGCCGTAGGAGTAGGTGAAGTTGTACGAGCCGGAGGTGGTCTCGCTGACGGCGTCGGTGGCCTCGGTGGTCTCGGCGAAGAAGCCGCCCTGGGCCGTCCAGACGTAGGTGTTGACCAGGTCCCGGTGCGAGAAGCCGCTGGCGGCGGCGCTGCCGGTGGTGGAGCGGGTGCTGTCCTGCTGCTCGGCGGACATGCCCATCGAGCGCAGGACCGCCTTGGCCTGGACCTCGGCCGGCTCGGTACCCGAGTTGTGGCCGACGTCGGTCGAGATCGACTCGTAGAGGGCCTGCAGCCGCTGCTGGTCGCGGGTGATGCGGCGCTTGAGCGCGTACGCGTCGCGCGGCTTGAAGTAGCTGTACTCGCCGTAGGAGGTGGCGGTGGGGTAGTCGGGGTCGGTGACCTTGCCGAAGGCATCGAAGCCGACCCCGCCGTCGAGGGTGCCCTGCTTGGTGTAGCGGGGGTTGATCGGGAAGTGGATGATGTTCCAGTCCAGCGGGATGTCCGGGTTGGGCAGCATCCGGTAGGCGACCAGGGCGCCGGTGTGCGCCAGGCGCAGCGCGAAGACGTCGGCGGTCTGCGACTGCACCAGCGCCATGCCGGTGTTGGCGGGTACGTACCGGGCTCCGATGTCGGAGTTCAGTACGTTGGCGGCGTCCTCGGTGTACCCGGTCAGCTCCAGCTTGGTCTTGCGGGCGGTGTTCTTTCCCTGGCTGACGGTGGTGTCCTCGCTCCAGGTGTTGGAGAACTCCAGGCCGGCCGTCACGGCCATCTTGAGCTGGCCTTCGGCCAGCGGGCTCGCGGTACCGAAGCCGAGGGGCGCGGCGACCGTCATGACGTCGGCGACGGTCTCAAGGCCGAAGGAGACGTTGAAGGCGGTGTTGGTGCTGCGGGTCTTGCTGGCGGACAGGCTGTGCACCACCTCGTCGGCCTCGGTGAACTCCACCGAGGCGGCGCCGGCGAAGCCGTCGGGCTTGTCGGTGAGGTTCTCCGACGGCACCGGCGGGGCGCCCTCGACGTAGCCCATCAGCTGCGGGTCGAACTGGGCCTGGCCGACCCACTCGGTCGTCAGGTCGCCCACCTTGTAGCCGGTGACCAGGTGCCAGCGGCCGTCGCGGACGAAGCCGTAGCAGCGCTTGAGCACGCCCAGCGTCTCGCCCTTGGCGTCGAACTGGAGGTCGGCGTACTCGGAGGCGGCGGGAGCGCCGGAGACGGTGTCGTGGAACGGCGTGCGGACGTCGGCGAGCGCCGAGCGGACCTGGGCGGTGTCGGTGGACACCGGCGCGGTGGAGAGCAGGATGCGTGGCCGCTTCGTCGAGAAGGCCAGGTTGTTCCCGCGCAGGCCCTCGTCACGCACCGAGGTGGTGGTGGCGGCGGTGGAGTCCCGGTCGAAGGTCCAGTAGCCGAGCAGGTCCTGCTTGTCGCCACGCAGGCGGGTGAACAGGTTGTCCAGGATCTGCTCCCGGGTGCGCACGGTGCGCCAGATCCGCACCTCCTCCAGCGTGCCGGTCAGCAGCTCGGTGGCCTTGCCCCCCTCCAGCTGGGCGCCGAGGGTGAGTTGCGGGTCGCCGTAGGGGAGGAGGTCCGCCGGGGTCGGGGTCGTGGTGGCGAGCAGCGGCTCGCCGTTGCGGTACAGCCGCAGCGGGCTGGCGGCGGGGTCGACGTCGCGAGTCCAACGCGCTCCCCGCAGCTTGGCGGGGAAGGAGCCGGAGACGTCCAGGGTCGCGTTGCCGGCGTTCTCGTTGAAAGGCCAGCGCGCCAGCAGCCCCTTCTCGCGCGGGGCGACCGCCTGCCCGAGCTGTTGGAACGTCCGTGCGGAACTCCACAGCCGCACCTCGCACAGGATGCCGCGCAGACCCCGGCCCAGCTCCAGGTCGCTGTCGTTGGACTGCGCGCCCGGGCCGCTGTAGACGTAGGTGCCGGCGAGCGCGCCGTCGAGGTAGAAGCGGATGTCCTGATCGGGCTGGCCGGCCGTGGCCGTCTGGGTGCTGGTGGCGGCGCTCACGTCGGCCTTGCGCCGCTGACGCACCACGCTGATCCGCTGGAAGGCGCCGGGCCTGACGGTCCGGTCGGAGACGTACCGGACGGGCTTTCCGTCGGCCTCGGCGAAGGCGAACTCCACCCGGCCGTCGGCCAGGACGCCCAGCTGGTAGGGGACGCCCTCCCGACCGCCGCCGACGGCCGACCCCTTGGTGACCAGCGCCATCGGCGCGCCCACCTTGTCGACCTGGACGAACACCTCGATGGTGAGGTCTTCCACGACGTTCAGCGAGTCCTGCGAGGCCACCGACAGGCCCTCGCCGCCGTCCAGGCGCAGCGCCCAGGCCTGGGTGAAGCTCGCCGCGAGGTGCGCCCACTCGTTGCACGGGAACCGGTCAGCCGACCGCAGCACCTGGTCGCCGACCCGCGCGACCACCTGGTAGCCCTTGATCGGCGAGGCCGGACTGTTCGGCTCGTTGAAGGTCCAGTGGCCGAGCAGTCCGGGCTCCCGGCCGGACAGCCGCTGGTTGCGCTCGGCGGAGATCTCCTGGGCGGTGCGGGCCCGCCCGAAGACCCGGACCTCATCGATCTGCCCGTCCAGATGGTCGCCGGTGAAAGGCTGGTGGCCGAGGACCAGCGGCCCGCTGCCGGTGTAGGTGCCGGTGGCGGTGCGGCGGTGGACCTCGGTGCCGTCCCGGTACAGGATCTGCTCGCGGGTGGCGTGCTTGTAGACGGCGGCCCAGTGGTGCCATCCCAGGTCCGGGTAGGGCTGGGGGGTGGTCAGGTCGTCCCCGAACAGCGCGAAGGTGAAGGTGTCGTTCGACTCGAAATGCAGGTGCAGGGTCTGGTTCTTGGCCCCGGTCATCACTCCGTGGGTGAGCAGCGGCTCCCGGCGGCCGCGGGCCTGGTTGCGCTTGGCCCACAGCTCGACGGTGAAGTCCCGGCCCGCGAGGTCGAGTGCGTTGGTCAGCTCGACCTTGGTGGTGCCGGTGAACTGGCGCGCCGGGAGGTCGACGGCGGCCAGCGCCAGCGAGTATCCGGATCCGCCGGTCTGGGCGTGGACGACCCGGCCCTGTCCGGCCTCGGGGTTGACCCAGGCCTCCAGGGTCAGGTCGCCGGCCGGGACGGCGCTCTTCTGCTGGGCGACGGGCAGTGTCAGGTACTGGTCCTTGCCGTCGAACAGGAAGGCGCGGCCGGGCATCTCGGCCCGCCAGCGGCAGCCGCGGCCACCGGTCACCGGTATGGCCGTGCCGTTGGGCACGGAGGTGGCGCCGCCGGTGTTCAGGCCGATCAGCCGGGAGCCGGCGGAGAGCAGGACCCCCACCCGGGTGGACTCGGCGCGGGCCCAGTCGTAGCCGACCACGGTGACCGCGTCGCCCGGCTTGATCGCCGTGCCTGCGGTGGTGAGGGTCAGCGTCTTGGCACCGACCGGGGCATCGGCGGACGCGGCGTACCCGTTGGTGCCGATCTGCAGGTGGGCCTTGGTAGCGACGGCCGTGGTGATGGCCGTGGTGAACTCCACGGTGTTGCCGGTCAGCTGGGCGACGGTGCCGACCGTGACCGCCTGGCCGGACTGCCCGGCCAGCGCGGCGGCCATGTGCTCGGCCTTGCGCGGCAGCGAGCGCCAGGTCTCGGTGTCGCCGCCGACGGTGATCGTCAGGTCGCAGCGGCCGGGGGCGTCTCCGTCGGACACCTTGATGGTGCAGGAGTCCAGGAGAACGCCCGGATCGCGGGCGAGGAAGCCGAGCGTGCCGCCGTTGCCGGTCAGCCGCTGGGTTCCTCGGGTGACGGCGGTGTCGTAGTAGACGGCGAAGAACTGCTCGTTGGCGCCGCGGAAGTACAGCACGACGTTGCCGGTGCCGCTGTCGAGCAGCGCGGGCCGGTCGGTGCCGCGGGCGAATTCGAGCAGTCCGCCGGAGAGGCTGAGCCCGGTGGTGTCCACGGAGATCAGCGGCATGGCCACGGTCAGGTCGTCGTCACCCTGCAGGGCGGTCGACAGGCGGGCCAGCTTCTCCTGGGCGTCCTTGAGCGCCGCCTGCTTGCCGGTCAGGACGAGCTGGAGCTCGTTGACGCGCTGCACGGCCGTCTTCGCCTCTTGGAGGCGCTCGCGGACGGTGTCCATCTCCTGCTTGGCCTGCAGGTACGCCGTGTCCACCCCCGAACGCAGCGAGACGCGCACCATCTTGATCAGGCCCGAGTCGCCGGTGAGGCACTCGCTCGACTGGACCGGGACCGGGGCCGGGAACGAGGCGGGCAGGCCCAGCGCGAGCTTGCTGCCCCGGTTGACGATGCGGGTGTATTCGCCCTGGGCGGTCAGCTGGAACTGGGTGAAGCCGTTGCCCGGCTCGCGGACGACCGTGTCCAGCATGGCGTTCTGCGCCGACGAGTTCTTGGTGACGTGCAGGTCGAGGTTGTTGACGTTGTTGCCGATCACCCAGTAGAAGGGCTTGCCGTTCTGGCTCTCACCGGTGGCCTCCAGCCGCCAGGTCGCCGAGCGGGTGGAGGCGAGGGCGACGATGGTCGACTGGTGGATGGGGGCGTTGAAGTACCGCAGCACCTGGCCGTCGACCTCGCGCGGGGTCTTGACCTCCAGGGTGTAGTTCCAGGCGGTCGGCACGTCCTTCTCGGCAAGGTACTGCCGCTCCAGCCTCTCGAACCCCGGCAGCAGCCGGTCGTGCTCCCCCTGCCAGTAGGCGACCTGGCCGGCCGTGGCACCCAACCGGGTGATCTCCACCGGCAGGGCGGCCACCTCCGGCTCCAACTGCCGGATCAACTGCTGCAGGGTGCTGACCTGTTCGGAGTCCTGCCCCTTGGCCGGCCGCCGGAGCACCGCCGGGTCCAACACGTCGGGCACCTGGGCGAGCCGGCCGTCGCGGCCGACGGCGAAGTCCAGGCTCACCAGCGCCGGCTCCTGGCCGTACTTGGCGGCGAACGCCAGCATCACCCGGGCCTGCCGCTTGGCGGGCTTGGGGTCGGGCCGGTAGCCGGCCGAGACGTTCTCCTGCTGGTGGTAGATCACGGCGGACATGCCGGACTCGACCGTGCGCCCCTTGAGGACGAAGCTGTCGCGGCGCACCCCGGGGTGGTCGCCCACCGGCGCGTCCGAGCCGGTCCACTTCGCGTCGCCCTTGAGCGTGCCGTGCAGGGCCCGGTCGCTCTGGTCGTAGGCCGTGGCCCCGGAGCCCTCGTCGAACCGGTAGTAGGCGACCAGGCCCGGCTCGTTGCCGACCAGCCGGTGGTTCAGGTCGTCCGCGAGCTCGGCGGCGGACCGGACCCGGCTCCACACCCGCACCTCGTCGAGGTCGCCCTCGAAGAGCTCGGCGGTGGTGCCGGAGACCTGCTTGCCGATCAGGGTGTTCACGCCCGTGGCCGGCGTGAACGGTAACGCCCCGCTGCCGGACGGCTTGCCGTTGACGTACAGCTTCGCGGTCGTCCCGTCGAAGGTGGCCGCGATGTGCGTGTAGACGTCCTTGGGGACGGTCTCGGTGGAGACGATCGCCGTCGGGGCCCCCTCGTGCGCGAGGCGCAAGGACCCGCCGGCGTCCAGGCCGAGCCGGTACTCCCCGCCCCGGGAGAGCACCGGGCGGTCGTACGCGGTGGGCTTGATCCATGCCTCGATCGAGTAGCCCCTGCCGCCGAAGCGCAGCGCCGCGGGGTCGCCCAGGTCGACGTGCGCGTCGTTGGCACCGGTGAAGCCCAGGGCGGTCTCCGCGTGCCCCTCGGTGCTGGTCACCGGCACCAGGTCCTGGTTGGTGAACGGGCAGGTCCCCGGACTGCGCTCGAACACGGCGTCCCGGTACACCGGGTCCGGGCTGGTGTAGAAACGCGTGCCCTGGGTGTTGAACAACCCCTGGACGCCCTGCTCCACGCTGAAGCAGTCGATCCTTCCGGTGGCGTCGTTGTGGGCGAACAACTGCCAGCGCCGCGCGCTGCTGACCGCGGTGGGCACCAGCACCGCTGCGAACCGGCCCTGGGTCAGGTTGCGGACGAACGACAGCTCCTGGGTCGGCTCGTAGAACGGCCGGCCCTCCATGTCCTCGGTGCCCAGGGTGTCCTTGGCCGAGGCGGGACGGGTGGCGTGCCGGCTGCGCTTGTAGCGCACCTCCAGCACCGGCTTGAGCTTTCCGTCCACCAACAGGAAGCGGTCGCACAGCAGGGTGTCGCGTACCAGGGGCACCTTCTTGTTGCCGCTCAGCACGAAGTCGGTACGGGAGGCGTTCGCAGAGCATCCGCCGCCGGTCAGCTTGTACACCGCGTCGGGGTGCGTCTCGCCGATCGACTGCCGCAGCACCACCACGTACGTGCCGTCCGACACCACGTGGAACGGGGTGTCCGCCGTCAATCGCGCGGTCGTGGACAGGTACGGGTCGATCTCGCTGTCCAACGGCCGCTCGTCTACCGCCGCCTCGGCCCCGCCCCGCTTGACCGTCGGCATCGCCGTCGCCCCGACCACGGCGAACCCCACCTCGGCCAGTTCCCGGGGCAGGACCAGCTCTAACGGATTGTCGCTCCAGTACGCGGCGTCCGCGTCCCCCTTGGACTGCTGACCGGCCAGGTCCAACACGGAGTAGACGATCCGCCGGGCCGAGTCCATCGCGAACGCGAGTGTCGTGCCCTGGTGCCGGGCCATCGTCACATGCCGGTACGACCGGTCTCCGTAGACCTTCAGCAGGGATTCCTGAGGTGCCACTGTTCCCCTCCCACACGCGGAACGCCGCTCCCGTTCGCTCCCGCCTGGAGCGGCGACGGACGTACCCCCGGCGGGACGTCGGTCAGTCTGGCATCTGCGGATATCCCGTGAAGAGACTGCGAACGAGCTGTATCTGCGTATGACTTGATCAGTCGCCAGTTGGCCGGACTTCGCCGGGGGGTCCGATCGGCGAAAGGGCTGCGTCTCCCGGCGCAGTTCCGGCCGGCCCACCAGTGACACCTGAAGCTCTGCGGGCAGGAGGGGCACCGCCCTCGGCTGACCCGGCACGTCGGGGTTCACTGCATCTGGCAAGATCGGCTGGTGACTCGACATCCGGTGACCTGAAGCAAGATCGAGCTCGCGGACTGGCGAGCTGTCCACGCCTGGGCTTCCCTCCCCGAGGCTTGTCGCTTCCAGACCTGGGGACCGAACACCGAAGAGGAGTCGCACGCGTCGGCACGGCGATAGCCAGGGAACTCCTGGCGCGCGGGTTCGAACAGTTCGAGCTCCACCGCATAAATGCCACATGTGACCCGCGGAACCTCGGGTCGGCGCGGGTGCTCGGCAAGCTCGGCATGACAGGGGAAGGACGTCACCGCCATACCGCGCTGATCCGGGACGGTTGGCGGGACTCCGAGATGTTCAGCATCCTTGAGGAGGAGTGGCGGGGGAGCGACGGCCGGGATGCCGGGTCGCTTCCGCCGCCCCCGGGCGGCTGAGCGCCGGGCACATCAGCTGGGGGTGTCCGTGGGTGCGGTGGGAGCGCGCGGGTCGGCTGCGAGGCGCCTGGCCTCGGCCGTGACCTCGGCGTTGACCTCTTCCACGGTTCTGTCGCCGTACTCGAGAATGTCGTACTCGTCGTCGAGCTCGGCGAGCCGTGCCGTCAGGGGCAGCTCATGTCCGTAGCGCTGATGAATCCGGTAGGTGAACTCGGACGGTTCCAGCTCGCCGGCGAGCATGCGTCGTGCGAGTGCTCGCGCCGCGGCTTCCCGACCGGCTTCGCCGGCGTACGGATAGAAGGTGAGACCGAGTTCGTAAAGTGCCGGCGGAAGCAGGTCAGGGACGTCGTAGGACGCCTCGGCGCGCGTGCAGGCGGCGAGGATCCGAAGGCCCGGGCTGTCGAGTCCGGCAACGAGCGCATCACAGGCGGCATCGACGACATTGCTCGCACTGTTCTCTCCCACACTCCAGAGGGTGGCGTGGTCCTGGAACGCGATCGCTGCTGCTTCGGTCGACATCATTCGGCCATGATTGCCTTGAGGGCGCGTCCCGGTCGAGCGTGTTTTGTCGAGGGTGCTGCTCAGCGGCCCGGTGCACCGTGATCGACGCGTACCGGCACCAGCAACTCGGCGCAGCCGGTATGAGTCTTACTCCCTGGCCCCTCCCGCGCCCAGGCGGACGCCAAGGACGCGTTCTCCGATGCGCACGAGGCGGGCGGCCAGGCCAAGACCTCCCGCGCCGCCGGCACCGGCGTCTCCTGTCCGCCAAGGACCGGGGCGGGCTCGCCGCCCTGCCATGGCGGTGTCACACGGCCGTGTGACACCAGATGTGACACGGCGTCTGTCACACGCTCTGACCTGCGGTGTACCCCCTGAACCCGCGACCTTCGGGTCTGTCACATCCTCGTGTGACAGACCGGAGGCCGGCCCTGTACGGGCGGGGAGCCAGGGTCCGACGAGGACGAAGCGGGCGTCGATGCAGCGCGAGATCATGTGGCGGGTGCGTCTCCACACCGGAAGGCTGGACCGGCTCCGCGCGAGCAGCAGCTGATGCGAGCAACGGCACCGTCGACTCCTACGCCGGAGGCCGGCTGGTCGCCGACTGCCGCCGCGTCGGTATCGACGTCCTGCCGGTCGATCTAGATCGGCAGGCCGATGACCCCCCACCCCCTGCGTTCTGCTTCGCCGATGACCTCCGCCCAGCCGCGTACCAGCTCGGCGAACTCCTCGAACCCGGCGATCCATTGTCCCGGCTCACGCCCTGCCAGCTCCGCGTACGGGATCCGCAGCCCTTCCAGCCCGGGCGCGGCCTCGCACCACCTCTGCCGCAGCCGCGCCACTGTCTCCGGGCCGCGTACGATCACCGGCCCCGACCGCCACAGCCCCTCCAGCGAGGGGAACACCCCGGGGTCCACCTGTTCGGCGTCGACGTCGGGCCGTGGCCCCCACCAGATCAGCCCCTCCAAGAACTCGTCCAGCGCCGCCCGCACTTCATCCCCCGCGGCCGACCGGACCTTCTCCCACGCCTCTGCCGCCCAGAAGTGCGGCTTGTACGAGCCGAGCGTGCCCTGGAATTCGTACCGTCCCAACCAGGACCGCTCCGCCACCGCCGGCCACACCCACCCGGCGAGGACATCGCCCTCCGCATCGGCGTCGTCGTCCCCGTACGCGGCCTCCTGCACCACCCGCAGCCGCTCCTCCGCGGGTACCTCCGCCAAGCGCCCCCAGTCCACGACCAGCACCGTGATATCCACACCCATGCGCCGATCCTAGGCCGCCGCCCCACGGGTGGCGGCTTCGTCGAACCCGGCAGCCGGGCTGCGCCGACGCCGTGCCGCACGTGCTCCCGGCGGGCGTCGCCGTCAGCCCGCCCCCTGCAGATACCGCAGTACCGCGAGGACTCGCCGGTGGCCGGCCTCCGTGCGCGGTAGGTCCAGCTTGGTGAAGATGCTCGCGGTGTGCTTTTCCACCACGCGCTGGGAGATGGCGAGCCCCGCGGCGATCCCTGCGTTCGTGCGGCCCTCGGCCATCAGCCCGAGGACCTCGTGCTCGCGCGCGGTCAACTCCGCCAGGCCGTGTGCTGCCTGCCGTGCGGCCAGGAGGGTCGAGACCACCTCCGGATCGAGTGCCGTGCCGCCCGCGGCCACCCGGTGCAGGGCGTCGACGAAGTCGCCGACGTCGACGACGCGTTCCTTGAGCAGGTAGCCGAAGCCGGACATGCCGGTGGCGGCGAGCCGGTCGGCGTAGCGCGTCTCCACGTACTGCGAGAAGAGCAGCACCCCGAGGTCGGGGTAGCGCTCGCGCAAGGTGAGCGCGGCGCGCAGCCCTTCGTCGCGGTGCGTGGGCGGCATGCGGATGTCCGCGACGACCGCGTCCGGACGGTGCTCCGCCACCGCCGAGAGGAGCGCCTCGGCGTCGCCCACCGCGGCGGCGACCTCCAGACCCCGATCCCGGAGCAGCCGTACCAGGCCCTCGCGTACCACGACGGCGTCTTCGGCGATCACGATGCGCATGCGACGGATCCTAGGTCCTGGGTGCCAACGGCAGTTCCACGGTGACGGTGGTCGGGCCGCCGGCGGGGCTTTCGACGCGCAGCCGCCCGTCCACCGTGCTGACCCGCTCAGACAGTCCCGCAAGCCCCGTGCCACCGCCGGGACGCGGGCGGGCGCCGCCGCGCCCGTCGTCGTGTACGGACAGGTGCAGCGCTCCGCCCTCCACGTACGCCGCCACTTCGGCCCGGGAGGCGCCTGAGTGCTTCGCGGCGTTGGCCAGGAGCTCGGCCGCGCAGAAGTACGCGATGCTCTCGATCGCCTCCCCGGGGCGCTCCGGAAGGTTCACGTCCAGCGTCACCGGCAGCACGTAGCCCGAGACCAGGGACTCCAGCGCGACGTCGAGGCCGTCGTTGAGGGCCGGCGGATGGATGCCGCGCACCAGGTCGCGGAGTTCCTTGATCGCGGTCCGGGAGCCGTCGAGGGCGGAGTCCACGAGCTCGCGGCCGCGCACCAGTTCGGGGGCGTCGCCGGGGACGCGGGCGAGGTGGTCCTTCGCACCGGCGAGGGACATCGCGACGGCGACGAGGCGGGCCTGCGCGCCGTCGTGCAGGTCGCGTTCGATACGGCGCAGGGTGGCGGCGGAGTCCTCTACGGCCAGGGCACGGGTCTCCTGCAGCTCCTGGACCCGGGACTCGAGCCGTCCCGGCCCGATCAGCGCGTGGGCCATTGGGCGTACGACGCGGTCGAGCAGCCCGCGCGTCGACCAGGTGGTGAAGGCGAGGATGCCGGCGCCGGCCACCGCGGTGAGCAGCGCCTGGGGCCAGGTGTCGGGTTCGATGCCGAAGCCGAAGCCGGTCCCGTGGTGGCCGTCCTCCTCAACGGCCCGCCACCAGAAGGGATAGGTGAGCGCGGCGAGGCCGTAGAACCTGCCCATGAACGTCACCGCGAAGAGGAGGAGGCCGATGGGCGTGTACGCGAGGGTGAAGGCGGCGGCGCGCCAGCCGGCGCCGTCGGTGAGGGCGGAGCGCACGCCGCGCGGGCGCTTGGCCGGCGCCCCGACCTCCTCACCGAGCAGACCGCGGAGCAGGGCGCGGTGGAGGGCGCTGGTGGCACGGGCAGCGGCGAGTGTGCCGATGAGGAGGACCAAGCCGATCTGGACGATCGCGGTGACGAGGGAGGTGGCGAGCAGCGTCAGCAGGGCGGGGCCGCACACGAGCCCGAGGGCGGGGGCGAGCAGGGCGTACGCGGCCTCGCCCGGGGAGCCGAGCAGGACACCCACGGCCCGGCGGGGCAAGCCGGGCAGGAGGCTCGCGGCCTGCCGGAGGGGCTGGGGCAGCTGGTGGAGGTGGCGCATCAGGTCCTTGATGCCTCTCGGGCGGGCATGGCTGGGGTTCGGCTGTGCCCGCCCTGCATGTCTGGATCGGGTCAAGGCTGGCGTGACCGCGATCCGCCGGGGCGGGCCGGCTCTTCTCGCTGTGGTCACCGGCCTTCGGGAGGTGCCGGGGACCACAGCCTGGAGCCTGCCATCCTCAGGCACTTCTTCGCGTCACGCCGTCGATCGGACGCACCCGGAACATCCGTCCCAGCGGGGCGGCGGACGCCGCCCAGACCAGGAGGCCCCCCGCGCCCAGCGTCGCCGCCCACGCCCACACGGGAAGGCCGGACAGCGGCGTGCCCGTCTTGCCGCCCAGCGGGACCATCACCGCGCAGCCGATGGCCGTGCCCGTGCCGACTCCGGCCAGCGCCGTGATCGCCGACTCGGCCAGGACCACCGCACGCACCTGGCCCTTCTCGGCGCCGATCGTGCGCAGCAGCGAGAACTCCCGCAGCCGCTCCAGGGTCAGGATCACCAGCGTGTTGGCGGCGACCAGGCCCGCGAAGACGGCGTACAGCAGGGTGCCGAAGAGCGCCGCCGCGTCGATGTCGTCGCTCGCGGCCAGCGCGACGAACTGCGCCAGCGCGAAGGCCGTCACCATCGCGATCGGCGTGATCGCGGCCGACAGGCGGCGGCTCCGCGCACGGGAACCCGCAATCGCGAGTTCGCCGGCCACGCCGCCGAGGCTGCGCACCACCGGCGCCGCCACGCGCGTCGCCAGCCGCCCCAGCCAGGGCCCGCCGACCTCGGTGGCCACCAGGTAGGCCAGCAGCACCAGCGGGATCACGTCCCCGGCGTTCTCGGCCGACCCCGCGGCGGCCACGACGGTGAGCACCACGGCGCCCGTGAGGAACACCAGCGCGACCAGGCCCCGTATCCCGCCCGCCTGTTCGCCGCCCGGTACCTGCGCCGCAGCCAGCGCGGCCGACGGCCTGGTACGGGAGCTGCGCCGCGCCGCGATGAAGCCGCCGAGCTGCGAGCACACCACCAGCGTCCCGAGCGCGGCGAACAGCGGCCCGAGGCCGATGTGCAGCGTCATTCCGGCCGGGACCATCCCACCGGTGTCGAGCACGCCGAACCATCCCCAGGCGACCAGCGCCCCGAGCCCGTAGCCGACCGGCAGCGCAAGGAGCGCCGTGACCAGCGCCTCCGTCGCCACCATCCGGCGGATCTGCCACGGTCCGGCGCCGATGGCGCGCAGCAGCGCGCTCTCCCTGCCCCGCTGGCTCACGGCCAACGACATCACCTGGCCGATGACGAAGATCGACAGATAGACGGTGATCTGGCTGAAGACGAGGCCCATCTCGTAGACCGCGTACTGCTTCGGGGAGGACGGCACCGCGGAGGCGGAGACCGCGATGGCCACGCTCGCCGTGACGACAGCAGCGCAGAGGACCAGCGCGGCGAAGGTGCCCGCGAAGGCCGAGGGGCGCGCTCTGACGGAGGCGGTGGCCAGGCCGTTGGAACCGAGGCCCCTCATGCCGGTGCCCCCACGGTGTCCGCCACCAAGCACCCCTCGGCAAGCCGCAGCACCCGGTCGGCGCGCTCGACGACCGCCGGGTCGTGGGTGACGACCACGACCGTGGCCCCGTACGCACGCACCGCCTCCCGCAGCAGCGCGAGCACCCCGGCCGCCGTCTCCGCGTCCAGGGAACCGGTCGGCTCGTCGGCGAAGACCACGTCCGGCTCGGTGATCAGCGCACGGGCGATGGCCACGCGCTGCTGCTGGCCGCCGGACAGCTCACCGGGCTTCGCATCCGCGCGGCCGTCGAGGCCGACACGGTCGAGCATCCGCCGCGCCCTGGCGGGATCCCTGCGCTTGCCGTCGAGGCGCAGCGGCAGCAGCACGTTCTCCTCGGCGGTCAGCGTCGGCAGCAGATTGAAGGACTGGAACACGAACCCGATGCGGGCGCGGCGCAGCCGGGTCAGCCGGCGCTCACCCATGCCCGAGATCTCCTGCCCGGCCAGCCGCACGCTCCCCGACGTCGGCCGGTCGAGACCGGCCGCGCACTGCAGGAAGGTCGACTTCCCGGACCCGGAAGGGCCCACCACGGCCGTGAGGGAGTGCGCGTACAGCCGCGCGTCGAGGTCGCGCAGCGCGTGCACGGTGTGCGGCCCACGGCCGTAGCTCCGGCTGACCCGGTCGAGTTCGAGGATGGGTTCCATGCCCTCGACCGTACGAATCCGCTGGTCAGCGGCGCGATGGGGCGGGCACCCGAGTAGGGGGGTCGGTTATTCCGAACCCTTATGGGCGACTGCGACCGAGCCCGTCGGGAGCCGGCGAAAGACGAACGGGCCGACGAGGCGGCTGCGCGCAGCGGAGGCGGATCACAGGCAGATGACGTGTGTGAGCCGGTCTCCGGTTTGGCAGGAGTGCGGTCGGGTGATCGAATCCGGTGGTTGCCGGAACGGGGCGGGCCCGGCGGGGTGCCGGTTCTTCCGCGGAACTCCGCATCCCCTACCGCCGTCCGCATGCCGACGCCGACTGTTCTGGAGCTTCGTTGTACACGCCCCCTGCTGTGCCGTCCCAGCGTGTCGCCGGTCTGCTGTCCGAGGCGCGTGATCGTACGGACGCAGTGGTCTCCGCCCTCTTGGAGCGGGTGGAGGCGGGCCCGGCCCGGGTCCTGGCCTACCAGTGGGGTCTGCGGGACGCCGCCGGCCGCCCCGTGCCCGCCGGCGGAGGCGGAAGGGGCAAGGCGGTCCGGGCCGCGCTGGTGTTCGCGGCCGCCCGGGCCACGGGGCGCCCCTGCTCCGACCCCCTGGTGCCCGCCGCGGCCACCGCCGTCGAGATGCTGCACACGCTCTCCCTGCTCCACGACGACGTGATGGACGGGGACGAACTGCGGCGCGGGCGGCCGGCGGCGTGGCGGGTCTTCGGGGCGGAAGCTGTCGAGAACGCCGTGCGTCACTTGACCCCGCACGCCGTCGGCCTGCTCTTCGACGCGGCAGCCGGCCCGGACCCGGATCCGGCCCCGACGCTCCTGCCGCGGGACCCGGAGGTGTTGCGCGGCCCCGCACGCGCGGCGGGCCTACTGGGCGCGGCGCTCGTACGGCTGGTCCAGGGCCAGGCCCTCGACCTCGCTCTGGAGCAGGAGGCACGCCCCGGCGTCGCCGCGACCTTGCGCGTGCACGCCGACAAGACGGGTTCGCTCTTCTCGTGTGCCTGCGAGTTGGGGGCCAGCCCGGCCGCGGCCGCGCGACTGGCGGCCTTCGGGGAACACCTCGGCGTCGCCTTCCAGATCGTCGACGACGTACTCGGCATATGGGGGGACCCCCTGGTGACGGGGAAGCCCGCCGGCTCCGACCTGGCGGCCCGCAAGAAGTCCTACCCGATCGCTGTCGCCCTGGCCCCGTCGACCGCATCGGACAGCGCCGCCGACGACGCACGCCGGAGGCTGGCCCACCTCTACGCCCGCACCGAGCCCTGGACGGCGGCGGAGACCGACGAGGCACGCGGACTCCTCGACCACACCGGCGCCCGCGCCGTGGCAGAGGCGGCCGCGCGTCGCCACGAACAGGAGGCCCTTGAAGCCCTGGCCCAGATCTGCCCGCCGCACGAGGAGGCGGGGCAGGACCTCCGGGCCCTGGCCGCGTTCGTCACAGGCCGCCCGTACTGATCACCCGACGGGCGGCCCACTCACTCCCATGGGGCGGGCTGGTCGAAGGCGTTGGGCAGGCCGGCCGCGTACAGCTCGTCGTCCAGGCGGTGCAGACGGGCGAGTTCGGCGGGCGGCTGCCAGCCACATATCACGCAGGCCGGTGCGGTGGAGCCGGCGGTCGCGAGGAGGGCGTTGACGGCGGCTTTGGCGCTCTGGTCCGCGGCTTCCATGGTGGCGAGGTTGAGGTCCACGTCCACGTGGTCGCCGGCCTGGAACAGGTTCGGGACCTTCCCGGCGGGTTTGGGCCGCCACCGGCGCGAGCCCGCCGTGCTGATCAGCAGCGGTTCGGTGTTGTGCGCGAGCCCGCCAGGTCCGGTGGGCCAGCGGATGGCGGGGTCGGTGAAGCAGGAGTGCACCAGCTCGGGGGAGAGCAGCTCGCGGCCGTCGCGGCGCAGTGAGCCGGCCAGTTGGTGCCAGACCTCGCGGATCACCTCCTGCCGGGTGCAGGCCCGGGCGGGCTTGCCGGTGAGGGGTCCGGGGACGTCCCAGGCCGACACGTCGACCGACAGGCAGTCGTGGACGGTGCCGTCGCCGTAGCGGGCCGGTATGTCGATGCCGGACCAGAACTGCGCCTGGGCGACGGACGTCAGCGCCCAGGGCGAGTCCACGTGGATCACATGGCCGTGGACGAGCGGTGTGGGTTCGCGCAGGAAGAACTGGATGCCGGTCATCCAGTCCGTCTCCAGGCGGTCGATGTCCGCCAGGCCCTCGTCGAGCTCGCACACCTCCGGCCCGAGGGTGCGCACGGCGGCCTCGGCGGGGACCGCGCAGACGAACCAGTCCGCCTCCAGCTCGCGCACGGCACCGGACGGCGTGCGCACGATGGCGGCCCGTACCGCTCCCCGGGCCGTCCGCAGGCCCTGGACCCGGTGGCCGACGAGGAAGCGGACGCCGAGCGCGACCAGATGTGCGGCCCACGGCCCGATCCAGGCCTCCGTGGTCGGCGCGTCGAGAACCCGGTCGGCCTCGGCGTGGCCGGCTCCGCCGAGCAGCCCGGACCAGAACTCCACCTGGGTACGGCCGATGGAGGCGACGCTCGCCACCTCGGCCTTCGCGGCGACCAGGGTGCGGGTGGGGCCGATCACGCAGAGCCGCCGGTACTCCTCGGAGGCGGTGGCACCTGCTGCGAAGTCCCACCACGAGGTGTTCTCGAACTCGCCGTCGCGGCGGGCGGCTCCGCTCGTGGCCCAGACCAGCAGCCGGTTCGTGAAGTGTGCGCTCTCCTGCGCGGAGAGCCCGGGCGTGCGGGCCAGCAGGTGGCCGGCCGCCCGCAGCGTGGCCTCGACGCTCCTCGCCCCGGGTCCCCCGGAGATGTCGACGACCACCCCCTCGCGCTGCCGGTCCCGCGCGTACAGCACCTGCGTGGTCGCCACCAGCCGGTCGGCGACCCAGCCGCCGCCGGAGGGAATGCGTGCCATCGTCTCGGTCACGTTCCGGTAGAACCCCGGGAAGAACCGGAACCCGTGCTCACCCGGCAGATCCCGACGCCCCTCCGTGCCCGTCCCGGGAACCGGAATGCTGCGCGCCTTGCCGCCCAGCGCCCGGGCCTCGACCACGGTCACCGCGAACCCCCGCTCGGCCAGCTCCATCGCCGCGGTCAGCCCGGCCGGCCCGCCCCCGATGACCACCACCCGGCGTCCGGCCCGCCCGCCCCGGCCGTGCCGTCGCACACCAGCCCCGGCAACGCCCGCCGTTGCCCCGCTCCCGGCTGTCCCCATGCCTCTGCCCTCCACGTGCGCCCGGTCTCGGCCCGGCGTACCCGAACCCATCGGACAAGATCAGCACACGGCTGTCGTGGACCACAGCCGGGCCCGGGCCGCCTCGGCGCGCGTGCGGCAGGCGAGCGGACGGAGCCACGTTTGGGGTGGCTCCATCCGGGCAGCCTCGACGAGCCCTGCGCGCGGCTGTCCCCGGAAATGCTTGACGTGTATATGTCAGGAATGTGATCGTCCGTCCTGTTGATCTTGGCGGCGTCCGCCGTCCTGGGGAGGGCAGGCGACATGTCCGACGATCTGGCGCACCATCGTTCGACCCCCGCCTCGGCACGGCGAAACTGCCCGCCCGGCGAGGAAGAGGGAGCCGAGGCGAAAGCCCGGATCGAGGCTGCCCTGACGTCCTTCCTGGACGCCAAGGAGCGCGCGGGCGCGGCCGGCAGCGCGGTCCCGGAACAACTAGCTTCAGTGCTGAGCGAGCTCATCGGAGCCGGAGGGAAGCGGGTCCGTCCGCTGCTGTGCGTGCTCGGCTGGCGGGCCGCCGGCGGTACCGGCCTGACCCCGGCCGTGGTGGGGGTGGCCGCGGCGCTGGAGATGTTCCACGCGGTCGCGTTGATCCACGATGACCTCATGGACGGTGCGGCGACCCGCCGCGGCCGCCCGGCCGTCCACCGGCAACTGGCCGAAGGACTCGGTGCCGGCCTGCCCCGGGACCGGGCCGAACGGCTGGGGGAGAGCGCCGCGATCCTGGCCGGCGACCTCGCCCTGACCTGGTCGGACGAACTGCTGCACACGACCCTCGCCCCCGACCGCCTCGCCGCCGTCCTGCCCCTGTTCAGCGCGATGCGCGCGGAGGCCGTGTACGGCCAGTACCTCGACGTCACCGCCGCGGGCCGCCACGAGGGCGGTGTGCCGCTGGCGCTGCGCATCGCGCGGTACAAGACCGCGACCTACACCGTGGAGCGCCCGCTGCACATCGGCGCGACGCTCGCCGGCGCACCCGCCGCACTGCTCGACGGCCTCAGTGCCTACGCCGTGCCGACGGGCGAGGCGTTCCAGCTGCGTGATGACCTCCTGGGCGCCTTCGGCGACCCGGACCGGACCGGCAAGTCGGCCTGGGAGGACCTGCGGGACGGCAAACACACCCTGCTCGTCGCGCTCGCCCGCGAGCGCGCCACCCCCGCGCAGGCACACACCCTGGAAACCCTGCTGGGCGCGCCCGCGCTCGATCAGGACGGCGTCCGCCGGCTGCGTCGGGTACTCGTCGACAGCGGCGCCCGCGCCGAGGTCGAGCGCAGGATCGCCGAACGCCGCACCCAGGCCCTCGACGCACTCCACGCGCTGGCCCTGCCCGATCCCGTCGCCGCGCAACTGGCCCGTCTCACGCACCGGGCCACCGCCCGCCGCCACTGACACCGCCACTCCCCACAGCTGCCCGATCCACCGTGAGAGGCCGATCCAGTGAGCACCCCGCACGCCGGCATCCGGGGCCGCCGTGTCAACGTCCTTGAGGCCATGGCGGGTCTCGCCCGGCGTGCTCGGGCAGTCGACTTGCACCTGTATTGCTGGTGGTCCATCTGAACGGGTCCGGCTGTCCGGGCTGGCTCAGGCGCGGCTGGGGCGGTTCTCCTTCGCGAGAAGTTCGCGCCGCTGGCGGGTGCGGTAGGAATCGCCGGTGAGGGTAAGAACCTCGGGGTGGTGAACCAGGCGGTCGATCATCGCGGCGGCCACGACGTCATCGGAGACGGTCTCTCCCCACCGCCGCGTCAGATCGCCTCGGCCATCGGGGAAGCACTCGGCATACTCCTGCCCGACGTCCAGATCCCGATCGACGCGATTCGGGCCTTGAGCGAAGACTTCGCCTACGCCAACGAGTGGCTCAACGGACACGGCTGCCGCGTGGACATCCCCGCCACCCGGGAGATCCACCCCGGCACGATGGACTTCCGCACGTGGCTGGAGCGCACCGGCGCGTCCCAGATGGCCGCGTTCCTCGACTCCGCGGACACCACCGGGCAGCAGGGATCAGCGCCCGCGTTCATGGCCTCGGGCGCGTCGGAGTCTGGGCGGCGGGCGTGACGCCGGTTCTTTCCGGGGGCCCCGCGGCGTGCGGGTGCCCCCGGGAACGCTTCGTCAGGACCCCGTCACCGCGTCATGGAGCACCCCGGCCAACGCGTCGGGCGCCGACAGCATCGGCCAGTGCCCGGTGGCCAGGTCGAACCGCCGCCACGGCGGCTCGCCGAGGAAGGCCACCATCGGCTCGCCGCCGTCCAGCAGTTGCCGGAAGTCGCGGCAGGCGATCACGACCCGGTCCGCGCCCGGATCCGGCTCCACCGGCCCGGACAGGGCCTGGGTGTACGTGCCGAACGGCTGCGGGGTGGCACGCTCGCGCAGCACCCCGAGCAGGCCCGCGTCGAGCCCGTCGAGGCTGGCGTCGGCACCCAGCACCTCGAACGGCGGCAGCGGCAGCCCCCAGCCGTCGCCCTCTGCGGCGACCTGCTGCGCCAGCTGCTCCGCCGCCGCCGGCGGCATCAGGTCGAGCATGCGCATGCCCGCGGGCAACGGCGCGCTGTCCACGTACACCACGCGCTCCAGCCGGTCCCCGAGCCGCGCCGCGGCCCCCGTCACGGGCAGTGCCGCGTAACTGTGGGCGACCAGGGTGACCGCGCGCAGGTCGTGCTTCTCCACCACGGCGACGATGTCCGCGATGTGCGTCTCCAGGTCCGTGCCGGGCCCGCCCTCCGCCGCCCGCTCGGCCAGTCCGGTCAGCGTGACCGGGAACGTTCCGTGGCCGCGCTCCCGCAGCGCCCGGGCGGTGTCCTCCCAGGCCCACGCCCCGAGCCAGGCACCGGGAACGAGTACGAAGTCGGTCATGTCAATCTCCCTCGATCGAGCTGCTGACCAGAGCGTAGAGTCGATACAGGACAGAATCCGCCCTGAATTGCGGAAGGATCGATGGCGCATCCCCTGACCCGCGTGCTGACCCTGCTCGAACTCCTGCAGTCGCACGCCGGACTCACCGGGCCGGAGCTGGCCGAGCGCCTGGGCACCGACGTCCGTACGGTCCGCCGGTACGTCGCCCACCTCCGGGACCTCGGCATCCCGGTACGGGCCGAGCGCGGCCGGCACGGCGGCTACCGGCTGGCCCGCGGCTACCGCATGCCGCCCCTGGTCCTCACCAACGACGAAGCCCTCGCCGTGGTCCTCGGCCTGCTCGCCGCCGAACGCCTCGGCATGGGGACGACCGCCCTGGCCGGCGCGGGCGCCCGGGCCAAGATCGAGAGGGTGCTGCCGGACGCCCTGCGCCCGCCGCTCGCCGCCATGCGCGAGTCCCTGTCCTTCACCGCGCACCCGGTGAGCCCGCACGCCCCCGAGACCGAGGTCCTGCTGGCCCTGGCACAGGCCTCCCGCAGCCTGTCGACGGTCGGACTCACCTACCGCTCGGGCCGCCAGGAGGTCACCGAGCGGGACCTCGACCCGTACGGAGTCGTCTTCCACACCGGCCGCTGGTACGTGGTCGGCCACGACCACCTCCGCGACGAGCTGCGCTCCCTGCGCATCGACCGCATCGCGTCGGTGGCGCCCCGCACACGGACCTTCGCCGTCCCCGACGGCTTCGACCCCGCCGCCCACCTGGCCGCCACCCTCGCCGGGGGCTCGTACCGCTGGGAGGTCGCCGTCACCGTCCACGGCCCCGCCGATCAGATCGCCCGCAGACTGGCCGGCGCCGCCCTCACCCTCACCGCGGGGGCCGACGGCGTCCTGCTCCGCGCCCGCGCCGAGCGCCTCGACGGCATGGCCCGCCTCCTCGCCTCCCTGGAATGGCCCTTCACCATCGACCGCCCCGAGGAACTCCGCCCCGCCCTCAAGTCCGTGGCCGCCGAACTCGCCAGGGCGGCCGACCGCCGTGCGGACGATCCGCCGCCCGGGACCGGGTGACGGCCACGCCCGGCGCGGCCGGCCGGACCGACGGCAACCGCCCTACCGGGCGTCGAGCCGGTGCGGGTCACCGGGTACGGGCCCGGGGGAGAGCCGGGTGAAGAACTCGGTACCGATGACCTCCGCCCGCTCGGCTTCCGGCAGCCGGGCCAGCAGCCCCGGCAAGGGTCTCGGGCGGGCGACCTCGCTGCGGTGGGCCAGGATCGCGGCCCACTTCACCGCGGCCCACGGCGTGACGTCGACGGTCGTGGTGACGTAGGCGTCCGGCGCCGCCAGGACCGTCTTGCCGACGCCCCGCAGCAGCGGCCCGAGCACGCGCACGCCCGATTCCGGGTGCGTGGCCGCGTACACCGCGGCCGGCAGCCAGGGCTCACCGGCTTCCGGGTACAGGTGCGCCAGGCCGGCGGCCGCGGCGCCGAGGGCGGTGATCTGGTGGGTGCGCCGGTGGTCCGGGTGGCCGGTCAACTGCCCGAGGGCGTCATGGCCGACCACGATGTCGGGCCGGAGCTCGCGGATGTGCGCGACCAGCCGCCCGACGGCCTCGTCCAGCGGCGCGTCGACCAGGCGGGCCGTACCGCTGGGCGCCGAGGCCGGGTTGCGGGCGTCCGCGTAGCCGAGCAGCCGCGGGGCGCCGGCACCCAAGGCGGCCAGAGCGTCCGCCAGTTCGGGGATGCGGTGGGTGCCGGCGGCCCAGGTGGCGGTGACCACCGCGGTACGGGCGCCCGCGGCGGCGTGCTGCGCAAGGACCCCGCCGGCCAGCAGGGCTTCGTCGTCGGGGTGTGCGAAGACACCCAAGAGGGACGGTACGTCCGGTCGTGTCACTGGACGTCCCACCGGGTGGGGAACGGGCCGGTCGGCGCCCGGCGCGGGGCCGGGGCGGCGGTCACCACCCCAGCTCCGAGTACGCACGTCCCTCGGCGATGCCGCCGATGGCCAGCCGGGTGTAGCGCACGAGCCGGTCCGGCAGCTCCTGCGGAGCCCACCACCGCCAGGCCAGGCACTTGTCGGGCTCCCGCACCTCGGGTGCGCCCTCCCAGCGTCGCACCCGGAACACCAGCTGCAGCAAGGGCAGTTCACCCGGCCCCTCCACGACGTGGACCACGTGCACCAGTTCCACGTCAGCGGGGTCGACGACCAGACCGGCCTCCTCCCACGCCTCGCGCACCAGACACGCGGTCGCGGACTCCTGCTCGCACCGGCCGGCCAGGTAGTGCCAGGTGTTCCCGGCGTACCGGGACGAGGGGTGCCGCAGCCCCAGGAGCACGCGCCCCTGCTCGTCCTCGAGATGGAGGTGGACGCCGACGCCGTTCAACACGGCCCCGCCCCAGCCGTCGGTGTCCGGTTCTTCGGACGTCATGGAGTGCCCCCTCGTGGCCGTACTGGTGGTGTCGCCGTACTCAACGACGGGGCGGCGATTTCGAACACCTGCGCTTTCGGACGCGTCGCGCACGCTGCGGTTGAGCGGATCCCGAAGATGCCCGCTGCACGGACCCTTGCCCCGCAAGGGCCCCGTCCGAAGGCGGAGTGGCCGAAACACCGAGGCTCGGGCGCCCCGCGCGTTTGAGGTACCGCCGCCAGGTGAGGCCCGTGTCGGCGGCGCTCCCCGGACGGCGGGACACCCACGCGATCGAATGTCCCTGCGCGGGCTCGAGCACGATCCGCGACCGTATCGCCGGCGCCTGAGCGGTCGAACGGCGAGGCACCCCCTCAAGCACAGCCCGCTGGGCACCAGTCACCGATGACGGCGCAGTCTTCGGACCCGGACGACTCGTACCGAGCCAGGGACGATTCCGGGACCCAGGTCACCGGGAGGCGTCCCCGCTGGTGGGAGCGGCGCGGGCCGGTCGTACGCTGCCCGGGGGCCTTGGCGGGCCGCCGCAGGGCAGGGCAGGGACCGGTACGGGGGGATCGTGTGGAGCTGCGTCAGTTGCGGTGTTTCGTTGCCGTCGCGGAAGAATTGCACTTCGGTCGGGCAGCCGACCGGTTGATGCTCGGGCAGCCGGCGGTGAGTCAGCAGGTGCGCCGGCTGGAGCGGGAGTTGACGGTGGAGCTGTTCGACCGCTCGCCGCGGTACGTCCGGCTCACGGCGGCCGGTGAACGGTTCCTGCCGGCCGCCCGGGAGGTGCTGGCCGCCGAGCGGGCCGCGGCGGAGCTGGCTGCCGCTCTCGCCGCTCCCGGCGCCCGGGCGTTCGGGCTCGGTACCATCACCGGGCTCGGCGAACGGCTCGACCGGATCCTCGACGCCTACCAACGGCACGCGCCCGAGGTCCGCGTGGAACTGCACTCGGCCCCGGTGCAGGAGCGGCTCGCCAGGCTCGTGGACGGCCGCCTCGACGCGGCCTTCGTCCGCGGCGAGATCCCCGCAGGTACCGGCGAGGTCCGCTTCCTGCCGCTGCCGGCCGACGAGCTGGTGGTCGCCCTGCCCGCCCGCCACCCCCTCGCGCAGCACGCCGAGCTCGATCTGGCGGACCTGGCCGAACTGCCGCTGAGGCTCACCGAGCGCCGCAACCATCCGGCGCTGGTCGACCTGGTGCTCACCGCCTGCCACCGGGCCGGCTTCGAGCCCGTCCCCGGCCCGGCGTCCTGCACCTTGCAGGACACGCTCGCCGCGATCGGCACCGGTACCCCGATGTGGACGGTGGTCTACGCGGCCAACGCCCGCCTGACCAGCCATCCGCGGATCGCCTTCCGGCCGCTGCGCGACCAGGTGCTGGCACTGCCGCTGGCGCTCGGGGTACGCCGCACCGTGCCGCACCCCGAGCTGCTGCTCGCGGCCTGCCGGGAGCGGGCCGCGCACGATCACGAATCGTGATCGCTGCCAGAGCGAAACGCGTCTGGTTCGCCTCCGGACTCTGCGGTGGACTGTTCTCACAGCGCAGGCCGGACATCAGGAGCCGGATGGCGCATCCCCTTTGAGGAGCAGAAGATGCCGATCGTCACCGTCCAGCAGGGCCCCCGCAGCATCGAGCTCAAGCGCGAGCTGGTCGCACGCATCACCGACGCCTTCGTGGACACCCTGCAGCTGCCCGCCGAGACCGTCCAGGTCTGGATCCACGAGGTCCCCGCCGACAGCTGGTCCGCCGCAGGCAAGCTCACCGCCGACCGCTAGCGTCCGCGCGGCCGCTTCGCTCCGGTGAGGTGCGGACGGCGTGCGGGGCCGGCTTGCAAGGTCAACCTGACCTGTCGCGCGGGTGAGGCGAGAGGGACGCGACGGCCGCCCCGCACCCGGACGCGGCAACCTATGCCCGGCGCCACTTGCCCCGCCGGTCGAACCCCGGTGCGCACCCCGCCGACGGGCCCCACCGCCGCGAGGCAACCGTCATCGCAGGGGGCCGGACGGGCTTCGAGCGACCACTCACGCCAACACCCGTAGTGCGGGAAGGTGGACCCGACCATCACGAGGTTCGGGGTAGGGGAGCGGACCGCGCAGCGTCTCGTTGTTGCGGCCCGACGCTGCAGGGCACCTGATCGTCTGATGATGGGGAGCCGGCCAACGATGCCCCATCCCGGGGAACGCCCGGGGCGCCGTGCACCGGCCGCGGCGCCGCTCTCAGGAGACGAGTGCGAGCTCGGTGCGGGCGCGGTGGAGGAACCCGGCGACGGGCTTCTCGCGGCGCCAGGGGGCGATAGTGGTGGTGATGTCGGCGACGTAGTCGCGGGCGCGGGCCGAGGCGACACGACCGAGGATGTCGATGGCCCGGTGCCCGGCGGCAAGGCCCTGGTCGAGGTCGCCCTGCTGGAGATGTGTGGTGGCCAGCACGGTCAGGCGCAGGCCGACCGAGCGGGCGAAGCTGTCCGGGTTCATGGCGTCGGCCTGCGCGTTCCACCTCCAGGCGGCGGCTGGGTTGCGCAGGTCGCGGTGGATCTCGACGGCGTCCGAGGCGAGGCGGGTGTGGGTGAAGTACCGGATCCATGGCGGCTCGTCAGCGTCACGGTCCGCCGCTTCGAGGCACCGCTCGGAGGCGGCGAGTGCGGCGGACGCGGCCCGTGCGTCGTTCGCCTTGGCGTGGGCTCGGGCCTCGATCAGCTTCGCGAAACCCAGGACCCGGTGGCCGGCCCGCCCGTGGGCGCGGTCGTGGGCGCCCTGCACCATGTCGATGGCCTCCTGGTGGTAGCCGCGCAATAGGGCCTGGAGGGCCATGTTCGCCAAGACGTGGCAGCCGATGTCCACCGCGCCGCCGGCCTTGGCCATCCGCAGGGCCTGGATGAAGTGCCGCTGCGCGACGTCGTGGTGACCGGTGTCGACCGCGCTCCACCCCGCGACCCGGGCGAGTTCAGCGGTGACCGCGAACAGGCCGCGGCCGACCTCGTCGGTGTAGGAGCCGTGCAGGAGAGGGACGGCCCGCCGGGTGAGGCAGTTGGTGACCGAGGAGGCCCGCCAGGTCCCACCGCCGTACCTCGAGTCCCACCGCTGCGCTTCGTCGGCGGCCTGCCACAGCTCCGACAGGTCCTCCCGCCCGTCCCGCCCGCTGCCGTGGTGTGCGGCGCCCGGGTCGACGGGAACGCCGAGCCAGCGGGTGACAGGGATCGCGTACGCGCCGACGGCGAAGGCCTTGTTCAGGAAGGCGCGGCGGTCCAGGTGTTCCACGGTGCTCCAGAAACTCACGGCGTGCCGAACGGCTTCGGCGGTGTCCCGAGGGAAATCCAACCCGAGTTCCGCCGTGTTCTCGCGCACCGTCTTCATGCCGATCTCGGCGACGTCGACCGGCCGGCCGAGCCGTTCGCCCAGCGCACGCGCGATGAACTCGGGCACGTGGAGCCCGGCCTGCCCGGCCAGCTCGTTGACCCGGCGGGCCAGCGCGTGATGGCTCATGCCGCTGGAGGCCAGCAGGCGCTCGAGAGCGAGGTTGGGCGGCTTGGCCCGGCGCGGGGTCGGAGCCATCACGGGCACCTCCTTCACGAAGACCCGATCACGGCGGAACGTGCCCGTATCCGGAGCAGCAGGGTAGGCCCGCAGCACACCCGTCGTCGCCGGTTTGTGAGTTGCGAGCCCCCCTTGTGAGCCTGCCCAGTCCTAGGACAGCGGCGGTTTCCTGGAGCCATCCCACCGGCCACCGACACAGGAGCCGCCATGAGCCCCACCCTGCTCACCCCCGCCCCGGGATCCGAGACCGTCGCCGACGAACTCACCCCCGCCTACTACCTGCGCCACGACCCGCTCGGCGTGTACATCACCGGCCTGCTGGCACGTTGCACCACCGTCTTCGACATCAAGCCCACCCTGACCGCCGACCTCACCCACCCTGACCGCCGACCTCACCCACCCGGACCGGCACGGCCTGACCGGGGGCGGCGTCATCGCGGACGGCGCGCACGTCATCGGCACGGTCATCGTCCAGCCCGGCGCCCGCATCAAAGCGGGCCTCAGGGCGCGGACCTGACGGGCGCCGATCTCACGGGTGCGGAGGTGACGGGCGCGAACCTCAAGGGTGTGCGCGGCCTCCCGGCCTCCCCGCGCTGACGGTCCCGGACGGGACCCACGGGTGCGGCCCCGCACGGCCCGGAGTGTGAGTAGGGCCCCGGGAACGGGCTTTGGCGTGCTTCCTGGGCTGTGCCGGTCCTCTCGATACATCGAGCTACCGCCCCGCCGGCCCGGCCCGACGCGGTCTCCGGCGGGTTCGTTTCGGAGACGGTGATCGTCCATCGCGCGCGGATGCTGCCCTGCACCGGGAGCTCGCCGTCGTGGCTTCCTCGGGCGTGGCCATCTCGATGAAGCCGAAGCCCCTGCTCCGTCCGCTGTGGAAGTCGCGGATGACCTTGACGAACGACACCCGCCCGCACGATGCGAACGCGATGGCTGCTCCGGCCCCGCAGCACGCGGTGACCTTCGTCCAGGATGCCAGCGCGGACGGCATCGGTCTCAGTGGTGACACCAAGGCGGAGAACACCACGGTCGGCGGCACCGCCACCTCCGCCAACGAACACGGGCGTCGGCAACTGCAATGGCCAGTGCACGATCACCTCCGGCATCGCCGCGATCACCCACTCGAATTCCGCGCGGCTCACTCAAAGCAGGAGCGGAGGGTGGCGAGTACGGCCGTTGCCGACGGCCGGCCGCCCGGCCCCGCTGGGATCGGCCACCTTCCCGGCGCCAGTTCACCTTTTGGATCAGATGATCATCTATCGGCTCTCTGGTGGCTCGCGTGGTCTTGAAACGCTGATCACAGGTGCCTTCACCCGTCACCCGGCCTCCCACCGTCGGCTTCGGCAGAGAAGGCAGAACCAACCAGGAGACTCGATGCCCACCCGCTTCCCAGTCGCTCGCATTGTTGGCACGGCAGCCGCAGCCGTCGCGGTGGCTCTCACCGCGACCACCGCTGCCGCAGATTCCCCTCTGCCAGAGCCAATCCCCCACACCCGGGCTTCGTGTAACGCCTGGAAACTCAACGGGGGCGGTGCCGCCAAGTGCCTGGGGCTCGGCCTCGTGGGCAACTTCCGGGTCAAGGTCACCTGTCGGAAGAACATGGTGAATTACGTCCGTCTCGGGCCCTGGGTCGGTAACGGAAAGATCTCCTCCGCCACCTGCTCGCCGCTCGTCGGTACCACCGTCTCGTCCGTCGGTACCGAAGTGAACAACGGCTCCTGAACGCGGTTCATGTGCGCGGCAGACATGGCCAGGCGGGTGATGAGGACGTGGGTGGTGGTGCGTACGTCGTCGCTGGCGCCCGTGCCGTCGGCTTCGGCGTCCTGTACGGCCACGGCGAGTACGGTTTGGCGGTGGATGAGGACCGGCAGGCGTTCGGGCTGGGCTTCGGCGTCGGGTTCTTCCGCGACGATGCCGGTGACAGTGCTGCTGGAGCAGTTGGACGGGGAGGCCGACAAGCTCACGACGTCGTCGCCGGTCGCGGCGTCCGGGCGGCGCTGGAGGTGCTGGCCGGCCGGCTCGGGCACTGGGCGGCCCGCGGTGCCCGGAGCGACGCGCCCACGGAGCAGACCGCCGAGGCGCTGGGGTTGAGTGCGGCGGTGGCGCTGGAGGTGCTGGCCCGGTCAGCGATGGTCGTTGAGCCAGTCGCCCGGGATCAGGTCACGAACGCGGTCAAGGTCTTCTGTCGTCCGGCCGCGGGCCAGGATGGCCGCGCCGTCGTCATCGCGCAGAAGGGCGTCGTGACCCAGGAACCACCGGGTCTCCTCGCCGATGGGGTATGCCGGGAACGGCAGTCGGGCGGAGTTCGTCTCCAGGAGCTCGAGGCTGTCGTCATCCGGGTCGAGGAAGTCGCAGAGGTCTGCACCGGCCTGCAGGGACTCGGACAAGATGATCTCAACGAAGCAAAGGGAAAGACGCTCCAGCCAGCTCTCCCACCGCTCGGCGCTCTTGCAGGCAAGATCAGGTCGGATGAGCACCGAAGGATCGTCATCCTGGAGGCTGTCGAGGAGGATGCCCCAGGATTCGGCCCCCTGGTTCTCGTGACGGAAGACCAGCGCCTCCTTGGCTTCATCGACATACAGCTCTGCAGGGCCGAGCAGCACATCGTGGTTGCTGGTGAGATCCTGCCGACGTCCGAACAGCAGATACGCCTCGCGCAACGCCGCCGGCAGCCGGACGCCCAGCCTCTCCTCGGCAGCGTCGAGATCGGCTTCCGTCCATCCGTCACCGTTTTCCAGGGCGGCACCGACCCAGTGGGCGGTGAAGCCCTGGATGAAGCTCCATGCACCACTACGGCCCTGGACGCCGCTTGCGAGCGACGCGGCAAGATCGAACTCATGTGTCATGCCAGGACGATATCCGTACGGCTCACCAGCCCACTTCGCGCCCTGACACGGCGACCAGGTGTCCCTGACATCCGGCGGTGGCGAGGCCTTCCAGTGGTGTCGGTGCGAGGGTTCGCGCGTGGTGTGCAGTGGCGTTCTCGGCGCTGAATCCGGCCTCCCGCAGGGGTGAACTCCGTCTCGGGTCCGGCCGGGCTGCAATGCGGCGGCGCTGGTCCTGGACCCCTGCTACCGCGCGTGTCCGCTGAGCGCCGAGTGCTCCCGGCAGGTGGCGGGGCGCCTGGCCGCCGTTGGCTCCGGCCACCGGTGGGAGGGCGTCCGGTTCGCGTCGGCGGGTGGAGCCCCGACGCCATGGAGGTGACCTTGGTGCGCCCGGAGGTGAGCGCGGATCGTGCCGTGGGCACGGGCGGGGTCTTCCGCCACTCGGTCAGGTTCCTGCGGATCCGTCAGAACATGGCGGCCCCCGACGTCGCCTGTTTCGGGCCGGAACCACCCCTTGCCAGGTGGTCCACATCGCCCCGGACCGGTGTCACATCGCTTGTCACATCCGCGTGTGACAACGGCGCCTGTCACACCCTCTGAACTGTGCGAATACCCCAGAGCGTCATGCCTTTCGCGCGTGTCACACGCGGGCGTGACACGGCCTGCGATCGCCGCACAGGCCCGGCTGGGGCCGGCACGAGGAGTGCAGGTCTGGGCGAGTGGATGTTCCATGGGTGGGCCGGCGGGCGCACGGGACGCAGCCTGGCGATCCGGTCCGGGGGCCGGTGCCGGACCGGGTCTACGTCGAGCTGACCGGTGGTCCCCTCTACGGCCTGCTGTCCCGTCCCTGCTCCCGACTCGCCGTCGACGGGCGCCGGCCCGAGCGTCGGCAACGGCTGCACGACACGCTTCTGGGCTTCATGGGGAATCGCGAGCATTTCCCCTCCTGTCCCGGCCCGGTGCCGTACCGGCCTGCGTGGCGGGCGGACCCCCGGCCGCGGCCGGGGGTGGGGTGCCTGCCGCCCGGCCCGCCGCCCCGGACCTGTACGCGGGCGCCCGTACCTTCCCCTGGCGGCGCGCTCGCCCCGCAGCGCTCGCGCGGCTCGGTGTCGACCGGGCGGCGAACAGCCGGTTGGTGTCCCTGGTCAAGGACGTCGTCGACTCCGAGTAGGAGAGTGGCTGGCTGGTGGCCACCCGCGCCTGGCCGCTGCGGGCGGTCCGTATGGACGACTTGGCCCGCGGCCCCGAAGGCGAACGCGGCCTGCGCACCCGATTGGAGACCTGCCTGGCCCGGAACACCACCTGGCGGCACGGCTCTTGCGCCGAACGCGTCGGCCGCCGGGTCGGCGCCACCCTTCGCTCGCTGACCGGGCCGCCCGGCGCACCGGTCCCCGACGGTCTGCGGGGAAGTCGGCTATCTCCCCGAGGCCGCCCGCCTCAGCGAGGAGGCCCTGGCCGTCGTGGACCCGGCGGTACACGACAGCGCCCTGCCCGCCGAGGCCTATTGCGGCCTCGACCGTCCACGCCCTGCAGAGCGACCACGGCGGCGCGTTCGCGCACATCCCGCCCCCGTCCTGGCGGCCGCGTATGGTCGCCGGGGGGACCGCGAGTCTATGGTCCGTGTCTGCGGTTCTGCGCGGGGGTACTCCGCTCCGGTCGTGGTCAGGCCGCCCTGCCTGCCCACCACTGGCCTCGGGCGCGAGAACGCGGGCCCGTCCGGCCCCGTATGCCGGGCTACTCCGAGGCCGTCCGCTCCGCCTCCGTAGCGCGGTCCGTCTGGCGCCGGTAGTGGCGGGCGGCCCGGGCGCGGTTGCCGCAGGAGGGTTTGCACCATCCCTGCCGCCCGTGTGACTGGACGAAGTACCGCACGCAGCGCGGGGCCGTGCACGACCGCAGCCGCTCACGGTGCGGACCGGTCAGGAAGTCGATCGCGGCGCGGGCCAGGGCCGCGACGAGCCGGACCTCCGGATCGCTTTCCGCCGACAGCAGCCGGGCTGTGGGGGAGTCGCCCGCGGGCCACTCCAGCTGTGGCACGACGGGTTCGCGTGCGGCGACGGCGTTGAGATGGGCCAGCGCCAGGTCGATGGGCATCAGGTGATGTGCGTCGGCCCGGCTGGGCGGCGCGGGCCTGACCGTCCAGGCGAACAGCGCCCGCACGGCACGCCGCAGCTCGACGATCTCACCCCGGAGCCTCTCGTCGGCCGTGATCGCGCCGACGTCGACCTGCCCCGCCAGGATCTCCGCCTGCGCGCGGATCCAGACATCGGTTCCGTCCGTCGTCGTGAGGTCGTCGGCGACGCCCCCGTCCCCGTCGTGGCGGATCGTGCTCGCCAGTTCCAGTGCGAGCCACCGTTCCATCAGCGTCTCCTGTCCGTCCGTCCTTCGACCCCACTTGATCACACTCTCCGCCACAGTCTAGAGTCCCTAATGGTTAATCCAGAAATACCGTTAGAGTCCGGCCGGCGGGGGAGTCGCCTCGGCCCGGACCTGCGGCGGCTGCCGCAACGGTCACCACTTGGGGAGGGAACGAGATGACGGTGCTGCTCGCGCAGATCAGTGACCTGCACTTGGACGGCAGTGAGCGGGCGACCCGGCGCGCGATGCGGGTCATGGACCACCTGCGGGCCCTGCCCCGCCCGGTCGACGCGCTCCTGGTCACCGGGGACATCGCCGACCACGGTACGGAGGCCGAGTACGAGGAGGCCGCACGGATCCTGGCGGCCCCCTTCCCGGTGCTCCCGTGCCCCGGTAACCACGACGCGCGCCCGGCCTACCTCAAGGCCCTGCTCGGCGAGGCGCCCGACGACCGCCCCGTCAACCGCATCCACGTCATCGCCGGCACGGCCGTCCTGATGTGCGACTCCACCATCCCCGGGCGGGACGAGGGGCGTCTCGACGCCGGGACCCTCGCGTGGATCGACGCCGAACTGAGCGCCCTGCCACGGGACATGCCGGCGCTGATCGCCTTCCACCAGCCCCCGGTGGCACTCCACCACCCGTTGCCCGACGCCTACCGGCTCGACGACCCGGACGGTCTCGCAGCGCTCCTCGACGCACACCCTCAGGTCGCGGCCGTCCTCACCGGACACGCGCACACCGCGGCCGCCTCGAGCTTCGCGGGCCGGCCCCTGATCGTCGGCCCGGCCGTCACCTGGACCCTGCGCATGCCCTGGGAAGGTGATGAGCCCGCCGACCGCGATCAGCCGCCGGGCCTCGCGTTCCACGTCCTGGACGACGACGGTCGCCTGACCACCCACTACCGCGTGGTGCTCTGACCCCGCCCATGATCCAGCCGTACGCCGTACTCGCCTTCGTGACGGCGGTGCTGCCCTTGGTCGCCACCCCCGGCACGAGCCTGGCCCTGCTCATGCGGCACACCACGGAGGCCGGCCGCCGCCGGGCGCTGCCCGTCATCCTCGGTACGGTCTCGGGACTGTACGCGCACGCGACCCTCGCCGCGGCGGGTCTGTCCGCCCTGGTCATGCACTCCGGCCAGGCCTTCACCGCCGTCAAACTCGCCGGCGCCCTCTACCTCATCGCCCTCGGTCTGTGGACCTGGCGTACGGCAACCAGGCCCCCACCCCCGCACCGCCGGCCCCGCCTGAACTCCGTCTACGCCCAAGCCCTGCTGGGCAACGTCCTCAACCCCAAAGCAGCCTCGATCTACCTCACCCTGGCCCCCCAGTTCCTCACCCCCACCCACCCCCTGGCAGCCCAACTCTTCACCCTGGCCACGGCCCACGCCCTGCTGATGACCCTCTGGCTCCTCACCTGGACCCTGCTGATCCGCCGAGCCACACCCCTCCTCCACACACCCCGAGCCAAAGCCACGGCCGCCAGACTCACGGCCACGGCCTTCCTGGCCCTCGGCATCCACGCGGCCACCACCTAGTGCCGCATCAGGCAACGTTCGCCCTGTCGTGACGCGTTGTTGGGTTTGCTGCGCCGGATGGCATCGGACGGCCAGAATGATCGCGTGGCTGAACGTGTGCGGGTCCGGGAGATTGATGACGACGAGGGCAGGCGGTTGCTGCGGATCATCCGCAGAGGTACTGGTTCGGTGGTGACCTGGCGGCGAGCCCAGATGGCGCTGATATCCGCACAGGGCATGTCCGTGGCGAAGATCGCCGAGGCGTCGTTCACCAGCGCGGACCGGGTCCGGGACGTGCTGCACAACTTCAACGCGGACGGCTTCGACTCGCTCTACCCGAAGTACAAGGGCGGCCGCCCGAGGACCTTCACCCTTCCCGAACGCCGGGAGATCAAGAAGATCGCCAAGTCCGGGCCGGCCGAGCACGGCCTGCCGTTTTCGACCTGGAGCCTGGCCAAGCTGGCGGACTTCCTGGTCGCCGAGGGGGTGCTCGACGACATCAGCCACGAGGGCCTGCGCATCCTGCTCCGCGAGGAGGGCGTCTCCTTTCAACGCGTAAGGACCTGGAAGACCTCCCGCGACCCCGACCACGCGGCCAAGAATGCTCGTGTCGAGCATCTCTACGCGATCGCCGACGGCGAAGTCATACCCGAGGAAGGCGAGCCCGAAGTCGTCTTCTGCATGGACGGGTTCGGGCCGCTCAACCTCCAGCCTCACCCCGGCCGGCAATGGGCCGAACTCGGCGGCCGGAACAAGGATCCCGACCGTGAGCCCCGGCCCCACCGTCGCGCGACCTACACCCGCCCACACGGGGTCCGGCATCTGTTCGCCGCCTACGACCTCGCCAAGGACCAGCTCTACGGGCACGTCAAGAAGACCAAGAACGGGTCGAACTTCCTGGAGTGCTGCCGCTACCTGCGCTCGCTGCACCCGATGGACGTGCGCATTGCGATTGTCTGCGACAGCCACTCCCCGCACCTGACGACGAAGCGGTGCCAGCGGGTTGCGACGTGGGCGGCGGCAAACAATGTGGAGATCGCCCACACCCCGACCAACAGCTCCTGGCTCAACCGGATCGAGGCGCCCAGGGCAGCATGATCCGTCGCTACATCATCTGGCGGAACAATCATGCCGCTGACGAACGCCTTCGCCGGGTCGCCGCCAGCGTCAACGTCGCCTGACCGGCGTCTATCCGAACGAGCCCTCGCGGACCGCAAAGCACTGGCAGCCGTCGTGCTCGAACCGCACCCGTCCATCGAATGGCGAGACGGGGTGGGTGCAGACCCCGTAGTCCTGGCCGAGCTGCCCGCTCAGCGCGATCCAGAAGCGGCACCCTCCGCACTGAGCGTCGTACCACTCGTCCGGATAGTCGGGCTGAGCGGTCGAACGATTCAACGACCCATGCCAGCGAGCATGGCACTGATCGTTGTGTTCTCGATCGTCACCCGTCCAAGGCTCGCCAGTCGTCACCCTCGGCCCCTCCTCGCCTGACCGAAACTGTCAGCCCCGATGATTGCCAGGTGATCCTCTCATCGGAAACAGGGCGAACGTTGCCTGATGCGGCACCGCGTGGCACGGCTCCGGGCCGGTCTCACGCGGACCGTGGGCAGGAAGAGCAGCGCCCGCGTGCCCGCGCCCGGGAACGCGCCCGAGGGCCCGTCGTGGACAGCGTGAACGGCCCTGGGAGGATCAACACGTCGGAGGGGTGGCCCCTGCCCAGGGCGGGGCGGGCGATCCGTACTGCCTCGTGGGCTTCAGGTGAGGGCTTCCTCGGTGATCCGGAAGGTCTCTTCGACCGCGGAAGTGTCGTAGGGCGCGAATCCGCAGAACAGTGCCGATTCCCGCCTCGGCGGGCGGTAGTTCAGGAGAAAGCGCCGGACGGCTGAGCTCAGCCCGGGGGACGCCTCCTCGCCGGCAATGAAGAGCGGTGTCGGGAGGTGGTCCCTGCGGGTGAGCACACGCGTCTTCTCGGTATGGGCCGGGTCTTTCAGCCACACGTCTTCCTGGATGAAGGTTGCGTCCGCCGCACCCGTGAGGACCGCCTCCACCTGTCCCTCGTAGGGCGGTGTGATGACGAGTTCACTGAAGAACTCGTCGATGCGGCTGCCCAAGTCATGGACCATCAACAGGGGCGCGAGGAAGCTCGTCGTGCAGAATCGGTGGGCTATGGCCAGCCGTTTGCCGCGGAGGTGACCGGTAGCGGTCACCTCACTGCCCGCAGCGACGATGAGCACGCTCGGGATGCCGGTGGTGCCGTCCGCCGCGTAGACGGCGCTGGCGAGGGGTTCGTACGCGGGGTCGGCGCGCAGGTGGAAATAGTTGAGCACGGGAAGGTACGAGAACGTCGCCATGTGCCGTTCCAGTTGCCGGGTCAGCGGAGCCATGTCGCCGTGGTAACCGACGGGGCGAATGGCATGGTCTTCGAGGAAGGAAGACCACGCCGGGGAATCGACTTCGAGCCTCAGGTTCGCGTCGTACAGGAATGTCGCGGTCATCGATCCTCCCGTGAAGGGCGAGGTCCACCCTCCAGTCTCGCCCAGCGCGAGACTTCTCGCAGGCCACCGGGCGCGGCACCGGAACGGGTGAGGTACGGGCCCCAGGGCGTATCCGCTGGAAACCTCCCAGCAGGCCACAGCAGCCAGGATGGCTTTTCGGTTTCCGGGCCCGCAGGAGTGCGTCCGGGGGTACTGGGCCCGGACCGGCACCACAGAGCCGAGGCCTGGACCCGCCGCGTCGGCACCGGGGCAGGTCAGAGCCACACCCCAGCCGGAGCGCGGCCGGCGCGAGACCGGGGCCCGGGACCCGGGCGCCCGGGGACGGTGCACAGCCGGGGCGGTGCCGGGGGTGGTCACGGCGGGGTGGTGCCGGAGCCGGCTTCACGGGCGGCGTGCCGGCGGACTTCCTCCGACGGCACGACCAGCGGGCCGGCCGGGAGCGGGCCGGCCCGGGGCCGGTAGACGGCGCCCCGGCCGGGCCCGGCCCCGGCTCGGTGTCCCCGCCCGCCCCGAAAGGACCTCCTCGTGATC
>NZ_JBFBGK010000021.1:0-94057 GCF_040684615.1 Streptomyces sp. NPDC089919 | reverse complement strand
GCCAAGCACGCCCACGGCCAGACCGTCGAGGTCACCGTCGCCGCCGACGGGACCCGGCTGCGCATCGGGGGGCCGGGCCGAGGCGGCCGGTGCCCGGCTGACCAGGGCCAGCGCCTCGGCCACGGCCTTCTCGTCGGCCTCCCGCAGCCCGGTGCCGTCGCCGCCGCCCGGGCCGTCGGGGGAGCCGGTGGCACCGGGGCCGACCCAGCCCTCGGGGAAGCCCGGCGGGCCCGAGCCGGCGGGGTGCGCGTGGGCCGGCGGGAGGCCGGACGGGGTGGTGGTCATGCCGTGCCCGGACCCGTGTCCGTGCCCGGTCCCCCGGGGGCGGACTCGTCGGCCCAGCGCAGGGCGAGGGCCGCGGACTTGCGGCAGGCCTCGGAGAGCGCCGCCTTCGGATCCGCGCCGCCGGCGGCGGCCAGCGCGGCCGCGTAGCCGACCAGGAAGGTGGTCAGCGGGGCGGCGGGGCGGGCGACGCCGTGCGCGGCGTCCCGGGCGAGGTCCAGCAGCTCGGGGATGTCGACGGCGATGTCGATGCCGAGCTCGGACTTGACTGCGGTGATCCATTCGTCGAGCACGTCCCCATGCTCCCTGATCCGGGCGCGGGCCGCCGCGAGGTCGTCCCAGGTGTCGCAGTCGAACGCGGCGGCGGCCGGTCCGGCGATCCGGGCCAGTTCCAGCTCGGCGAGCAGGGCGCGCAGCGGGAGGCCGGTGAGGCCGCCGTGCTCGGCGGCGAGCAGGGCCAGTTCCCGGCGCAGCGGTTCGGCCCGGTAGGCGGCGACCAGCGGCTGGTCGCGGCCGTCGGCGTCGCGCAGCAGCGTGCCCTCGGGGCCGGGGCCGTCGAGCAGGGCCCGTACGGTCGCCCGGTCGAGGAAGGGCAGGTCCGCGGAGAGCACCAGCACCGTCTCGGCGGTGGTCTGCCGCAGGCCGGCGTGCAGGGCGGCCAGCGGACCGCCGCCGGGGGGCTCTTCGAGGGCCCAGGCGACCGGGCGGGCGGTGGCCCGGCGGCCGCCTACCACGACGGTGGTGCGGGCGTCCGCACAGGCCGCCAGGACCCGGTCGAGGAGGGTGCGGGCGCCGACCCGCAGGCCCGGCTTGTCCGCCCCGCCGAGCCGGCTGGCGGCGCCGCCCGCCAGCACGATCGCGTCGTAGCTCATGCGTCCGAGTATGGCGGGATCGTGTTTCGGGCGGGTTCCGAGCCTTACTTGGGGTTTATGGGGGTGGGGGTGAGGTGGGGGGCTTCGCGGCTCCCGACACACCGCAGGCCCACACCGGGGTCTTGCGCGGTGCGGGCCTGGGGGGCTCGGGCCGGGTGGTTCCGGCCCGAGGGCGCTCTACAGGTACGGGCCCGAGCGGATCGGGCCGTGGCCGTCCTCGTCGTCGCCGGAGGAGCCGGGCGGGAGGGCGCGGCGCATCTGCTCCAGCTGGGCGCGGGCGGCCATCTGCTGGGCGAACAGGGCGGTCTGGATGCCGTGGAAGAGGCCTTCCAGCCAGCCGACCAACTGGGCCTGCGCGATGCGCAGTTCCGCCTCGGAGGGGATGGCCTCGTCGGTGAAGGGGAGCGACAGCCGCTCCAGTTCCTCCACCAGCTCGGGAGCCAGGCCGTCCTCCAGCTCCTTGACCGAGGAGGCGTGGATGTCCTTGAGCCGGACCCGGCTCGCCTCGTCGAGGGGAGCGGCTCGCACTTCTTCGAGCAACTGCTTGATCATGCTTCCGATGCGCATGACCTTGGCGGGCTGTTCGACCATTTCCGTCACCGGGACCTCGCGCGACTCGTCATCGGCGCCGCCGACGGCCAACTCGTCCTGTCCCACGATCAGGACGTTCGGGGGGCTGTCCTGCGACCGTTCACTCCTCGGCATCTCCATGCCGCCATTCTCTCGCACACCTACGTCATCACCAGGTGTGCCCCCGTACCGGGGTGATCCACCCTGTACGGGGGCACACGATGCGCCGGTGCGCTATCCGGCGGCGCGGCGGGCCAGGGCGCCGGAGGAGCGGGTGAGCAGGGTGGCGAGCAGGGCGGCGCCCAGCGGGACGGCCACCAGCAGGACCGCGAGGGTGGTCCAGGGCACCATGACCGGCACCCAGGGGGCGCCCTCGGAGGTCATGCCCCAGCCCTTCCGGAGGGCCTCCTGGTAGAGCGCGGTGCGTTCGTGCCGCTGGCTCAGCCGCAGGCCGATCGCGGGGAGCACCCCGGCTGCCGAGCCGAGCAGCACGCCCATGACGGCCACCACCCCGCACTGGAAGCCGCTGAGGGTGCGGCGGACCCGCGGGGGCGCGCCGACCGCGGCCAGGGTCTTGAGGTCGGCCTCGGCGTCGGCCTGGGCGAGGCCGGTGGCGATGCCGGCCGCGCCGATGGTGATCAGGCCGGCGAAGACCGTCAGGGCCAGCAGCACGATGTTGTTCTTGCTGGTGTAGCCCTTCTCGATGTGGACGCTGAGTTCGGTGCCGATCTTGTCGAGGGCGCCGTCGAAGCGCTGGCTCTGCTCGGAGCTCGGCCGCTGGTCCAGCGTGAAGTACGTGCCGTACGGCAGGGTCTTCAGGCCCGCGGACTTCGCGGCCGCCGGGGAGAGCACGACCTTGATGCCGTAGCCCGGGTCCTTGACCTGGTGCACGCGGAAGGCGGACTTCAGGCCGGGGGCGTCCTGGTGCTTGTTCGCGGCCTCGTCGGCCTTCTTCTGGTCGGTGACGCGGACCAGCGTGACCTTGCCGTCCTGGACGAACTGGCGGTCGAAGGTGATCGCGCCGCCCTCGCGCAGGGTGCGCTCGGCGACCGGGTCGTGGACGTTCAGCGCGGTGAGCAGCTTGGCGTCGGCGACCACGACCGGCTGGTCGGTGTAGACGCGGTCGTTGGCGCAGCGCCAGTCCGCGGCCCACTTGCGCCGGGTCGCCTCGGGGAGGTCCATCGGGTCGTCGACGGAGTAGAGCAGGCAGTCGTTCGCCTTGGGCGTGACCAGTTCCAGCGAGCCGCAGCCCTTGTCCATGGACCAGACGTCGCAGTCGGCCCGGCCGACCAGGATGCGCGAGACGTCCGCCCGTACGGAGACCGGGAGTTCCTTCTCCAGGGCGGCCCGGACGGCCGGCAGGTCGCGGAAGGCGCCCGGCTCGGTGGTGGTGAACATGCCGGACCGGTCGGGGAGTTGCGCCACGTAGGCGTGGCGGGACTCGGCGTCGCTGCTCTCGGCGTAGGTGGCCACCGCGACGGTGCCGGCCACCGCGGCCAGGACCGCGGCCACGGCCGGGGCCGTGCGTCCCCGGTTGCGGACCGCGTCGCGCAGGGCGAGGCGGGGGGACAGCGGCAGCCAGCGTCCGGTCCGCCCGAACAGGCCGACCAGGACCGGGGTGAGGGCGACGACGCCCAGCTCGGCGAGGCCGCTGCCGCCGGCGACGAAGAGGAATCCGTCGCCGCTGACGGTCGTGCCGTACAGGGCGACGGCCACGCCTGCGGCGACCGCGACCAGGCCCAGCACGGGCAGCACCCGGTTGGCCCGGCGGACGCCCCGGCGGCCGGTGAGGGAGGCCAGCACGGTCTGCCGGGAGGCGGTGATGGCGGGTACCACGGCGGCCAGCAGGCCGGTCAGCACGGCCAGTGCGGCGATGCCGAGCAGTTCCAGCGGGCGGAGGTCGAAGCCGCCGAAGCGCTGGCCCATCTTCTCCTCCAGCACCGGCTGGAGGGCGAAGGTGAGCGCGATGCCGAGGGTGGTGCCGACGACGGCCGCCGCGGCGCCGATGACCAGGCCGCCGGAGAGGACGATGGCCCGGATGTGGCGCCGGTCGCCGCCGTTGGCGCCGACCAGGCCCAGCTGGCGGCGGGAGCGGCGGGCGCCGACGGCGAAGGCGGGTCCGGCCAGCAGGCAGATCTCCAGCATCGCGAGGGCGACGATGGTGCCGCCGATGGCCAGGGCCTCGGCCTTCGCCGCGTCCGAGGTCTCCTGGTGGCGCTCGTGGAGGGGTTCGCGGTAGAGCGGTACCTCGGACTCGGCCGGCGGGTCCAGGGCCACGGCGCGGGAACGGACCAGCACGCCCTTGGCGTTGGCCTGCTGGACCATGTTCCACGTGAAACCGTCGCCGCCGACGCCGACGTAGTAGCGGCTGGTCGGGGAGACCCCGCGCATCCCCTTGGACGTCAGTTCCTTCTCCAGCCGGTCGAGCAGCGTGCCCTGGGGAGCCAGGACCTCGTCCGTGTCGAGCGAGTCGGGGAGTTCGTACGCGCCCACGATCCGCAGCGGCAGGTCCTCGGCGCCGCGCACGACCAGCCGGGAGCCGACGTACAGGCCCGCGGAGTCCAGGAAGTGCGTGGTGGCGGCGACTTCGCCGGCCTGGGTCGGGAAGCGTCCGCGGTCCACCGCGAGCATCCCTTTCACCAGCGGGTCCCCGGCGTTCAGTTCGCGGACGCCGGTGTTCAGGAGGCCGGCGCGGGTGCGCACGCGCGCGTCCCCGGTGGTCTCCTTGAGGGTCTTGGCGCCGTCCGGGAAGGCGGCCGGGATGTCCGTCGGGCCGTCCGGCATCGGCCGGTCGTCGGGGTAGCCGCCGACCGGTGCGTAGTCGTTCCCGTCCGGGGCCTGCAGGATCGCGGCGCCGGCCATGCCGGTGCCCTCGAAGCGGGCGTCGGCGGCGCCCAGCTGGCGGCTCTGCTTCTGCTCGGGGGAGAGGTCGGCGCTGCGCACCGTGAGGTCGGCGGCGCTGACGCCGACGATCGGCAGGGCGATCATCGCGAGGACCAGGAAGCTGCGGCCCTTGGAGCGCCAGGCGTCCCGGCGGGCGATCCGGACCGCCGCGATCCAGGAGTGGTACCAGGAGTTCACCGGCCGGCCGCCCCGCCCGAGAGGAGGGAGTCGGGCTGGGTGCGCAGGGTCTCGTCGACCACGGAGCCGTCGCGCAGGAAGACCACCCGGTCCGCCCAGGCCGCGAAGCGCGGCTCGTGGGTGACGAGGATGCCGGCCGCGCCCGCGTCGCAGCGCGCCCGCAGCAGCGCCAGGACGGACTCGCCGGTCTCCGAGTCGAGGGCGCCGGTGGGCTCGTCGGCGAGCACCAGGCGGCGGTCGCCGACCAGGGCGCGGGCGATGGCCACCCGCTGCTGCTGGCCGCCGGACATCTCGTCGGGGAAGCGGTCGGCGAGGTGGCCCAGGCCCATCTCCTCCAGTGCGGCCAGGGCGGAGCCGCGGGCCTTGCGGGCGGATATGCCGTCCAGTTCGCGGGGCAGGGCGACGTTCTCGGCCGCGGTGAGCGCGGGGATCAGGTTGTAGTCCTGGAAGACGTAGCCGATGCTGCGGCGGCGCAGGGCGGCGAGCTCCTTGCGGCCGGCGGCGGTGATGTCGGTGCCCTCGACGACGACCCGGCCCCCGGAGGGGGTGTCGAGGCCGCCGGCGAGGGTCAGCAGGGTGGACTTGCCGGAGCCGGACGGGCCCATGACGGCGACGAGTTCGCCGGGGTGGACGGCCAGGTCGATACCGCGCAGGGCGTGCACCTCGGTGGCGCCGCTGCCGTGGACGCGGGTGAGCTGCTGCAGTTGCAGCACGGGCTGTGAGTGGTCAGGCATGGATGAGGGGTCCTTCGGGGACGGATTCAGTTCCGCGGGGCCGGCGTGGCGCCGGTCGCGGACGGGGTCTCGGTGCCGGCCGGGGCCGCGGCGCGGGCGGGTGCGGCGCCGGGCGCCGTGCCGGGGTCCGCGGGGCTCTGGGCGGCGATCCGCACCAGCCGGGTCTCGCTGTGGTCGAGCCAGCGGACCTCGGCCTCGGTCTGGAAGATCAGTTGTTCCACGACGAGCAGCCAGGCCAGGTCGTCGCGCTCCTGGGAGCGGCCGGACTCGATCGCGGCCAGGGCCTGCGCCTTGAGGCGCGTGTAGTCCTGCATGGCCCGGACCGTGGCGTAGCGCTGGGCCTGGATCACGGCGCGGATGTCCACGCCGGGGGCGCCGACGGCCATGGCGAGCTTGATGGCCAGCTCGTCCCGGGGCGGGCTGGTGCGGTCGACCGGGCGCTCGTACCAGTCGCGGAGTTCGGTGCGGCCCTGGTCCGTGATGGCGTAGAGGGTGTGGCCGGCCTCGTCGGCGCCACCGGGCGCGACCAGGCCGTCCCGCTCGAGGCGGGCGAGGGTCGTGTAGACCTGCCCGACGTTCAGCGGCCAGGTGGCGCCGGTGCGGGATTCGAATTCGGTACGCAGCTGGGAGCCGTACCGGGGCCCGCGTTCGAGGAGGGCGAGCAGTCCGTGGCGGATCGACATACTCAGTATGTATACCGAGTATGTCGACGTCCGCAACCACCCCCCGGAGTACATCTCAAGGGGGACCCGCCGGTTCCGTCACTCGGACAGCCTGTCCGAGATGCCCTATTTGTCGGTTCGTGTGAACCTGACCTTGATATCTCGGCGGCTCGGGACGGGAGGGGCACCCCGTGATGCGATCTGTCCTGCTCGCGCGGTGGACCGGCGCGGCGCTGCTCACCTGCCTGCCCGCCCTCGCCCTGGCCTCCACGGCGTACGGGGTACCGGTGCGCCCGGTCGTACCGGTCGCGGCCGCCGAGGCCACCGCCGAGGACCCGGACGCCGACGCGGACGTGCTCGACCCCGAACTGGCCGGCAGCGTCGCCGGGGCCGGCCGGCCCCGCCCCGGCCGGATGGCCGACGAACCCCCGCTGCCCGCGGTGGCCCCCGCGGTCCGGCCGCGCCAGGCCCCCCGGCCGCAGCCCCCGCACCCCACCCCGGAACCCAGCGAGCCCCCGGCCCCCGCCCTCGGCGTCGGCCCCAACGCCCGGGCCGCTGACCTGGCGGCGCACGTCATGCCCCTCGGCGCCGGCCTCGCCCTGATGGGCCTGGGCCTCGGCTACATGGGCGTACGCCTGCGGCGCGGCTGAATCCCAGCCGCGCCGCAGTCGAAGAAGGGGACTCCTACTGGGGGTTGCCCGTGGAGACGTTCAGCGTGATCTTGGCGTTCTTCGGGTCGAGGTCGTCACCGGGGGTCGGGAACTGGTCGAGGACCGTGCCCTCGCCGTAGACCGCCTCGTCCCGCGGCTGCTCGGTGATGCTCCAGCCGGCGCCCTGGATGCACTTCTTGACCGATTGGATGTCCTTGTAGCGGAAGTCCGGGGTGCGGACCTTGGAGGAGTCGTTGTACGCCTCGTCCGGTGAGGTGCACTTGTCCAGCTCGATCGTGCGGCTGCGGTCCGGGCCGCGGTGCCCCGGCTTCGTCGAGGAGCTGGCGGAGGAGTCCTTGGCCGACGGGGTGTCGCCGCCCTTGTCCCCTTCCATGTTCAGGATCAGGGCCGTGACCAGGCCGCCGACCGCGAGGAGGGCGACCGCCACCGCGCCGACCGTGACCGAGGTGCTGCGCTTGCCGCCGCCACCGCCGTCCCGCCGGGCCGGGGCCGTGGTCGGCGAGATCGTGTACGGCGGGGGCGTGGCCGCGCCGTGCGGCGCGGGCTGCGCGGGGTAGCCGTAGGCGCCCTGCTGCGGCACCGAGGGCGGCGCCGGGGTGTGCGGGGCCTGGTAGGCCGCAGGGGTGTGCGGCGTCGGCGTCGGCGCCGGGCCGTACGGTCCCGGGTAGGGCTGCTGCACCGACGGCGGCGGCGCCTGCAGTGCCGCGTCCACCGGCGGGAAGACGGCCGAGCCGACGCCCGCGCCGCTGTTCACCGGGCCGCCCGGCACGATGACCGGCGCACCGGTCTGCCCGGCCGACAGCACCCGCAGGCACTCGTCGCGCATGGCCGCCGCGGTCGGGAAGCGCTCGTTCGGGTTCTTCTTCAGTGCCCGCGCCACCAGCGCGTCCATCGCCGGGGTCAGCGAGCGGTTGACCGAGGAGGGCGCCACCGGCTCCTCCTGGACGTGCGCGTACGCGATCGCCAGCGGCGAGTCCGCCTCGAAGGGCAGCCGCCCGGTGAGGAGCTGGAAGAGCATGATGCCGACCGAGTAGAGGTCGGAGCGGGCGTCCACGCCCCGGCCGAGCGCCTGCTCGGGGGAGAGGTACTGCGGGGTGCCGACCACCATGCCGGTCTGGGTCATGGAGGTGACCCCGGACTGCATGGCGCGCGCGATGCCGAAGTCCATGACCTTGACCAGGCCGCGCTTGGTGACCATGACGTTGCCCGGCTTGATGTCGCGGTGCACCAGGCCCAGCTCGTGGCTGGCCTCCAGGGCCGCGAGCACGTCGCCGGTCACCTTCAGGGCCTTGTCCGCGGGCATCGCGCCGTACTGGTGGACGTCCGCCTGGAGCACCGAGCCGAGCGGCTGGCCCTCGACGTACTCCATGACGATGTAGGGCATCAGCGCGCCCTCGGCCTCGCCCGGGACGGCGACCGTGTCCTCGCCCGTGTCGAAGACCGAGACGATGTTGGTGTGCGACAGTTTCGCCACAGCTTGCGCCTCGCGGCGGAAGCGCTCGCGGAAGGACTGCTCCCGGCCGAGTTCGGTGTGCATCGTCTTGATCGCGACCTGCCGGTCCAGCGCGGCGTCGTACGCGAGGTAGACGGAGGCCATGCCCCCTTCGCCGAGCAAGTCCCTCAGCTGGTAACGGCCGCGGGCCAGGGAGCCGCCTGCATACCGGCCCTGTGTGCCGTCCTGGCTCATGACTGTGCTTCCCCTCGGCGGTTCTCGGCGATCCGTAACGGGCCACAGTCTGCCGGAGGGCGAGGACCAGTCAAGCCGGGTGCCCGTTCCGTGACCACACGGGGACGGGGCGCAATCCCGGACCGGGCAGCCGTGTGAAGGCTGTAGCGTTCGTCGGAGCACCCTGGAGAAGACGTACCGCGCACGCGGCTGGAAACGGACGGCGAGGACTGATGGCACCCGAACCCGAGGGCAACGGCGGCGGGATGTCTGACGTTCCTGAACAGTTCGGCGCAGGCGGCCTGGTGGGCGACGGCCGGTACCGGCTGACCCACCGTCTGGGCCGCGGCGGCATGGCCGAGGTCTTCGCGGCCGAGGACGTCCGGCTGGGCCGCACCGTCGCCGTGAAGCTGCTGCGCGCCGACCTCGCCGAGGACCCGGTCTCCAAGGCCCGCTTCACGCGCGAGGCGCAGTCCGTCGCCGGCCTCAACCACCACGCGGTGGTGGCGGTCTACGACTCCGGCGAGGACCGGGTCGGCCCCAACGTCGTCCCCTACATCGTCATGGAGCTGGTCGAGGGCCGGACCATCCGGGACCTCCTCATCAGCGCCGAGGCGCCCGGCCCGGACCAGGCCCTGATCATCGTCTCGGGCGTGCTCGAGGCGCTGGCGTACTCGCACCAGCACGGCATCGTGCACCGCGACATCAAGCCCGCCAACGTCATCATCACCACCACCGGCGCGGTGAAGGTGATGGACTTCGGCATCGCCCGCGCCCTGCACGGCGCGCAGTCGACGATGACCCAGACCGGCATGGTCATGGGCACGCCCCAGTACCTCTCGCCCGAGCAGGCCCTGGGCAAGGCCGTCGACCACCGCAGCGACCTGTACGCCACCGGCTGCCTGCTCTACGAACTGCTGGCGCTGCGGCCCCCGTTCACCGGCGAGACGCCGCTGTCGGTGGTCTACCAGCACGTCCAGGACGCGCCGGTGCCGCCCTCCCAGCAGTCCCCCGGCGTGCCGCCGGAGCTCGACGGCCTGGTGATGCGCTCGCTGGCCAAGGACCCCGACGACCGCTTCCAGAGCGCCGAGGAGATGCGGGGGCTGGTCCAGTACGCCCTCCAGATGCTCCAGGAGCAGGGCCCGGGCACCGGCACCTGGAACACCGGCCCGGTGACGATGGCGCTGCCGCACGGCCCCGGCGCCACCTCCATGAACCCGACGACCCCCGGCCCCGGCGTCCAGGCGTACCCGTCCCACGCGACCACCTCGCAGTTCGGGCAGCCGATGGTGCCCCCGCTCAACCCGGACGACGGCTCGGCCTACTCCGGCGGCGGCGGGTACGGCGGTGGCGGCTACGGCGACGACCGGACCGCGCAGGGCGGCGGCAGCGGCCGCTGGAAGATGTGGCTGCTCGCCGTGGTCGCGCTGCTCGCGGTCGCCGGCGGCGTCACGTACGCCCTCGACAAGGCGGGCGACAAGGGCGGTCAGCAGCAGGGGCCCGACCAGCCGGGCGTCTCGGCCAGCCAGGACCCCGAGACCGACACCCCCTCGCCCGAGGAGTCCTCCCGCGGCGCGACCGAGGACGGCTCGACCAGCGGCGGCGAGGAGAGCTATTCGCCCAAGCCGCAGCGCTCGCACCGGCCGCCGACGCAGGAGCCGTCGAACGAGCCCTCGACCGAGCCGTCGACCACGGACCCGACGCACAGCGAAGAGCCCAGCAACGAACCGTCGGACACCCCGTCCACGGATACCTCCACGCCGCCGGACGACGGCAGCAACGAATCGCCCGGCACCAGCGAGGGCACAGAGGGCCAGGGCGGCGCCTGAGCGCCGCTGGAGCGGCTTGAGGACCCCGCCGGGACCCCCGGGCGGGGTTCTCCCGCGTCCGGGCCTCAGAGGGCGTGCTGGAAGTGCCGGTCGGCGGTCGGGGCGAGCGTGTGCACGGTGACGAACTGCGGCTCTATGCGCATGTACACCGGGTCGAAGAGCTCCCCGTCGACGTAGTGCGGGCCGGGGCCGAAGAGCTCCAGCTCGGCCGTGGTCGGCTCGACCAGCTCGGCCGTACCGGTGAACTGCACCGCCCACAGGCCGGGGTCGCCGGTGTTGAAGTTGTCGGCCCCGTAGGCGACCACGCTCCCGGCGCAGGCCTGGTGGTAGCCGAACCCCGCGTGCATCCGCAGCACGACTCTGCCGTCCACCACGATGTGCCGGGCGGCCGCGAGGAAGGGCAGCGCGCGCATGCTGGTGGCCACCCGGCCGTACGGCACCCGGCGCAGCAGTTCGATGGCGTGAAGATCCTCTGGGGACATGACCCCACTCTCCGGCGGGGACGGGCCGCCGGGAAAGAGGCCGGGGCCCCCAGGACCGGGGACATAAGTCCCGATAGGGAGGGCGGGTCCCGGGGCATCAGGGCCCCGGGAAACACCCCCGCGCATTCCCGCCGGCCGGGGCCGGGATCATGCCGTCCGCGCTGGTCAGCGCTTTTCCGCCTGGAGGCGCGCGACATAGGCCGCGGCCTGCGAGCGGCGTTCCATGCCGAGTTTCGAGAGCAGGCTGGAGACGTAGTTCTTGATGGTCTTCTCGGCCAGGTGCAGCCGCTCGCCGATGACGCGGTTGGTCAGCCCCTCGCCGATGAGGTCGAGGATCTTCCGCTCCTGGTCGGTGAGGTTCGCCAGCCGGTCGTCGCCCTTGCCGTTCTTGCCGTCGCGCAGCCGCTCCAGCACGCGGGCGGTGGCCACCGGGTCGAGGAGGGACTTTCCGGCCGCGACGTCCCGGACGGCGTTCAGCAGCTCATTGCCGCGGATCGCCTTCAGGACGTAGCCGGAGGCGCCGGCCATGATCGCGTCGAAGAGCGCTTCGTCGTCGGCGAAGGAGGTCAGCATGAGGCACTTGATGTCCTCGTTCTGGGAGCGGACCTCCCGGCAGACCTCGACGCCGCTGCCGTCCGGCAGCCGTACGTCGAGCACCGCGACGTCCGGTCGGGTGGCCGGAATCCGCACGAGGGCGTCGGCGGCCGTACCGGCCTCACCCACGACTTCGATGTCCGATTCGACCGACAGGAGCTCGTAGACGCCCCGACGCACCACTTCGTGGTCGTCAAGGAGGAATACCGTGATTTTTCCATCTTCGCGCACGGAATCAGTTTCACACACTCCCCCCTTCCCTGCCGTGGTTACCCGGGATAACGTGCCGTTGTTCCGGCCCCCTGCAAGGCTGTGACCAGTGGTTGTTCCGCAATCCCCGGATTTACTTGGATTTCCAAGCAAAATGGCTGGTCAACTGGGGTTTCGCGGTGATGCGGCGCACTGGGTAACGTGCTTCGCGCAGGGCACTAAGCCGGGGCACCTGTCACGCCTGTTTCCCGCCGAGTCGCACACACCCCGTGCGCCGGCGGAAAGACGGGCGAGCCGCACTGGACCCCGGACAGACCCCGGGTGCCGGACCGACGGAGGAGCACACGTGACCGTGGAGAGCACTGCCGCGCGCAAGCCGCGACGCAGCAGCGGCACCAAGCGGACGGCCGCCAAGGCCGCCGCGCAGAGTGCCGAGCCCCAGCTCGTACAGCTGCTGACGCCTGAAGGGGAGCGGGTCGACGACCCGGAGTACGCCCCCTACGTCGCCGACATCACCGCCGACGACCTGCGCGGGCTGTACCGCGACATGGTCCTGACCCGCCGCTTCGACGCCGAGGCCACCGCCCTGCAGCGCCAGGGCGAGCTGGGCCTGTGGGCCTCGCTGCTCGGCCAGGAGGCCGCGCAGATCGGCTCCGGCCGCGCGCTGCGCGACGACGACTACGTCTTCCCGACCTACCGCGAGCACGGCGTGGCCTGGTGCCGCGGGGTCGACCCGACCAACCTGCTGGGCATGTTCCGCGGCGTGAACCACGGCGGCTGGGACCCCAACGGCAACAACTTCCACCTGTACACGATCGTCATCGGCTCCCAGACGCTGCACGCGACCGGGTACGCCATGGGCATCACCAAGGACGGCGCCGACTCGGCCGTGATCGCCTACTTCGGCGACGGCGCCTCCAGCCAGGGCGACGTCAACGAGGCCTTCACGTTCTCGGCCGTCTACAACGCCCCCGTGGTGTTCTTCTGCCAGAACAACCAGTGGGCCATCTCGGAGCCCACCGAGCGCCAGACCCGCGTGCCGCTCTACCAGCGCGCCTCCGGCTTCGGCTTCCCGGGCGTCCGGGTGGACGGCAACGACGTCCTGGCCTGCCTCGCGGTCACCCGCTGGGCGCTGGAGCGGGCCCGGAGCGGCGAGGGACCGACCCTGGTCGAGGCCTTCACCTACCGCATGGGCGCGCACACCACCTCCGACGACCCGACGAAGTACCGCCGGGACGAGGAGCGCGAGGCCTGGGAGGCGAAGGACCCGATCCAGCGCCTGAAGGCCTACCTGCTGGCCTCCGGCGGCGCGGACGACGCGTTCTTCGCCGAGCTGGAGAGCGAGAGCGAGACGATGGGCAAGCGCGTCCGCGAGGCCGTGCGCGCCATGCCCGACCCGGACACCATGTCGATCTTCGAGAACGTCTACGCCGACGGCCACGCGCTGGTCGACGAGGAGCGCGCGCAGTTCGCGGCCTACCTCGCGTCTTTCGAGGAGGGTCACTGATCATGGCTGTTGAGAAGATGTCGATCGCGAAGGCGCTCAACGAGTCGCTGCGCAAGGCCCTCGACACGGACCCCAAGGTCCTGATCATGGGCGAGGACGTCGGCAAGCTCGGTGGTGTCTTCCGCATCACCGACGGCCTCCAGAAGGACTTCGGCGAGGAGCGGGTCATCGACACCCCGCTGGCCGAGTCCGGCATCGTCGGCACCGCCATCGGCCTGGCCCTGCGCGGCTACCGCCCGGTGGTGGAGATCCAGTTCGACGGCTTCGTCTTCCCCGCGTACGACCAGATCGTCACGCAGCTCGCGAAGATGCACGCCCGTGCGCTGGGCAAGATCAAGCTCCCGGTCGTCGTCCGGATCCCGTACGGCGGCGCGATCGGCGCGGTCGAGCACCACAGCGAGTCCCCCGAGGCGCTGTTCGCGCACGTGGCGGGCCTGAAGGTGGTCTCCCCCTCGAACGCCTCGGACGCGTACTGGATGCTCCAGCAGGCGATCCAGAGCGACGACCCGGTGATCTTCTTCGAGCCGAAGCGGCGCTACTGGGACAAGGGCGAGGTGGACGTCGAGGCGATCCCCGGCCAGCTCCACACGTCCCGCGTGCTGCGCGAGGGCGACCAGCTCACCCTCGCCGCGTACGGCCCGATGGTGAAGGTCTGCCTGGAGGCGGCCGCGGCCGCCGCCGAGGAGGGCAAGTCCGTCGAGGTCCTGGACCTGCGCTCGATGTCCCCGGTGGACTTCGACGGCATCCAGGCGTCGGTGGAGAAGACCCGCCGACTGGTCGTGGTCCACGAGGCCCCGGTCTTCCTGGGCGTGGGCTCCGAGATCGCCGCCCGCATCACGGAGCGGTGCTTCTACCACCTGGAGGCCCCGGTGCTGCGCGTCGGCGGTTTCCACACCCCCTATCCGCCCGCCCGCGTCGAGGAGGAGTACCTTCCCGGCCTGGACCGCGTGCTCGACGCAGTCGACCGCTCGCTGGCGTACTGAGGGGAAGGGTCGTGACGACGATGACGACGACACTGCGCGAGTTCAAGATGCCCGACGTGGGCGAGGGACTCACCGAAGCCGAGATCCTCAAGTGGTACGTCCAGCCCGGTGACACGGTCACCGACGGCCAGGTCGTGTGCGAGGTCGAGACGGCGAAGGCGGCCGTGGAGCTGCCGATCCCCTTCGACGGGGTCGTGGCCGAGCTGCGCTTCCCGGAGGGCACCACGGTCGACGTCGGCCAGGTGATCATCGCGGTCGAGACGGGTGACGGCGGCGCCGCCGCCCCGGCCGCTGCCGCCGTGCCGGCCCCGGCCGCCGAGCCCGCCCCCGCGGCACCCGCCGAGGACGAGGCCCCGGCGGCCCGCCAGCCCGTCCTGGTGGGCTACGGGGTCGCCCAGAGCTCGACCAAGCGCCGGCCGCGCAAGGCGGGTGCGGCCCCGGCCGCCGCCGCCCCGGTGGCGCCCGCCGCCCCGGCTCCGGTCCCGGCCGCCCCGGCGCCCGCGCTCAACGGCCACGGCAGCCCCGCCGGGGACCGCCCGCTGGCCAAGCCGCCGGTCCGCAAGCTGGCCAAGGACCTCGGGATCGACCTGGCGCAGGTCACCCCGACCGGCCCGGACGGGATCGTGACCCGCGAGGACGTGCACGCCGCGGCCGCGGCCGTGCAGCAGCAGGTGGCCGCCCCGGCGGCTGCGCCGGCCGCTGCGGAGCCCGTGGCGGTCCCGGTGGCCGCCGCTCCGGCGCCCGTGGCCGGTGCCCGGGAGACCCGGATCCCCGTCAAGGGCGTCCGCAAGGTCACCGCGCAGGCGATGGTGAACTCCGCCTTCACCGCCCCGCACGTCACCGAGTTCATCACCCTCGACGTGACGCGCACGATGAAGCTGGTCACCGAGCTCAAGACCGACCCGGACCTGGCCGGCCTGCGGATCAACCCGCTGCTGCTCATCGCCAAGGCGGTGCTGGTCGCGCTGAAGCGCAACCCGGACGTCAACGCGTCCTGGGACGAGGCCGCCCAGGAGATCGTGCTCAAGCACTACGTCAACCTGGGCATCGCCGCGGCCACCCCGCGCGGGCTGATCGTGCCGAACATCAAGGACGCGCACGACAAGACCCTCGCGGAGCTCTCCGGGGCCCTGTCGGACCTGGTCGCCACCGCCCGCGAGGGCAAGACCTCGCCGGCGGACATGCAGGGCGGCACGATCACCATCACCAACGTCGGCGTCTTCGGCGTCGACACCGGTACGCCGATCCTGAACCCGGGCGAGTCCGCGATCCTCGCGGTCGGCGCGATCAAGCTGATGCCCTGGGTCCACAAGGGCAAGGTCAAGCCCCGCCAGGTCACCACCCTGGCGCTGTCCTTCGACCACCGGCTGATCGACGGCGAGCTGGGCTCCAAGTTCCTCGCCGACATCGCCGCGGTGCTGGAGCAGCCCAAGCGGCTGATGACCTGGTCCTGACGGACCGAAGGCGTGATCCGGCCGGCCGGTCCCGCAAGGGGCCGGCCGGCCGCGTTTCCACGCCCACCGGACCGCCGGTCCGGCACCGGCGGCCGGCTGCGATGCTGGCGGTCATGAAGATCGCCGCAGCCCAGCTGACCTGCGTCCCCGCCGACATAGCCGCCAACGTCCGCACCGTGGTGGAGCTGGCCGCCCGGGCGAAGGAGGCGGGGGCGGAGCTGGTCGTCCTCCCCGAGCTGGTCCTCACCGGCTACGAGCTCGGTGCGCTGGCCGCCGACCCGGGCCTGTGGACCGGCCCGGACGACCCGCGGCTGGACCCGGTGCGCGCCACCGGCGTCGCCACCGTGGTCAACTGCGCCGCCCCCTCCGACGACCGCCGGCCCTGGCTCTCCTCGCACGTCTACGGCCCGGACGGCGAACTGCTGACGACGTACGCGAAGCAGCACCTCTACGCGCAGGAGCGGGAGCTCTTCCGCCCCGGCGGGCGGGACGGCCGCTTCGAGCTGGGCGGCATCCGCTTCGCCCTGGCCACCTGCTACGACAACCACTTCCCGGAGCTGACCGGCCGCGGGGTGTCCGACTGCTGCCGGGTGCACTTGGCCAGTTCCCTCTACGGCACCGGCGACGGCGTCCGCGAGCGCGCCGAGCTGTACCCGGCGATGGCGAAGGCCACCGGCATGTACGTCCTGCTGGCCAACCACGTGGGCCCTGCCGGCCCCTGGACCGGCTGCGGCGGCGCCGCCGTCTGGTCCCCCGACGGCACCCCCCTCGCCGAGGCGGACAGCAGCACCCCGGGCGTCGTCGTGGCGGACGTCCCGCTCCCGTAGCTTCCCCGTGCCGCGGCCGCGCGCCGGGCGCGGGCGTCCGGGTGACCCGGGGGGCGGCCGCCCGGGTGATGGTGTGACCACCACACGGTCCTACTTGAGTGTCGGCCGTGGTGAGGCTCGTGTTCCGCCCGCAGTCTGGCTGCGCCGCGCTCGCGGTGTGCCGGATCAAGGACACAGGGACGGAAGACGCTGCATGGCTGTCAGGAAATGGGCCGTCGGGCTCGCTGTCGGGGCCGTACTGGCCGCAAGTACGCCCGCACTGGCCGCAGCGGCGGCCCGTACCGCCCCGGAGCCGCCGCCGGTGAAGATCGCCGCGGCCCTGCCCGGCGGCCTCGGACCCTGCCTCCCGGGCCGGTGCCCGACCACCCCGCCGGGGATGCCGCCCGTGCACACCGGCGACCCGACGTACGAGGACGCCAACATCGCGGTCTACGTCGGCGGCAACTTCCTGGTCCGCGGCCGGGCCGCGGAGGCCGAGGGCAAGGTCGTCGTCCTCGGCAACTTCGACCAGGACAAGGTCGCCGGGGCGAGCACGGTCTACAACGTCGGCATCGTCGGTGCCGGCTCCCAGATCCGCCCGCCGGTCGGCTCGGACTTCCTGACCACCGGCGGGAACGTCTCCGTCGCCGCGGGCGAGACCTTGATGGCCGACGGCGGCATCAGCCCCACCACGGGTGTCGTCCGGCACGCCGGGACGCTGACGGGCACCGTCAGCGGGACCGTGGTCCGCGATGTCGAGGCCGTGGACCAGCACGAGGGACTGCGCGACCAGCTCACCGACGCCAGCCTCTGCTACGCCCGCTCGGCGGCCACCGGCACGGTGAACAACGCGGGCTACGCCACCGTCTTCACCGGTGACGGCACCTCGATGCTCCAGGTCTTCAACCTCGCGGCGAACGTGGCCAACTCCACCGGCGGGGCGCAGGGCATCGAGTTCCACCAGATCCCGGCCGGGGCGACGGTGCTGGTGAACATGGTCGGCAGCCCCTCCGCCACCATCAACACCTACGTCGACGCGGACCCGGCGCTGCGCGAGCGGCTGCTGTGGAACTTCCCGAACGCCGCGACCGTGAACCTGACCGGCAGCGGGCAGTTCTTCGGCAGCGTGCTGGTCGGCAACGCCTCCTCGACCACCACCGTCAGCCTGCCCGGCATGAACGGCCGCTTCTACACCGCCGGCAGCCTCACCCACACCTCGGACACGGCCGGCGCCGAGTTCCACAACTACCCCTTCAACGGCGACCTGCCCGACTGCGGGGGCCCGGTCCCGCCGACCGATGGCCAGGTCACGGTCCTGAAGGTCGACGCGGACACCGGCGCCGCGCTCCCCGGCGCGGTCTTCGAGCTCTGGCACGAGACCAACGGCCGGGAAGGCCTCCAGACGGACGGCATGACCCCGGACACCAAGGTCGGCCAGACCTGCACGACGGGTGCCAACGGCGTCTGCACGCAGCGGATGCCGCTCGGCTCGTACTACTGGCGCGAGACCAAGGCCCCGGACGGCTACGACCTGCCGGACCCGGCGGTCTTCGGCCCGCTGACGCTGACGGCGCAGAACGCCGAGGAGGGCGTGTCGGTCCTGGTCGGTGACACCCGGACTCGGGTCAGGGGCGAGGTCCGGGTCCTGAAGGTGGACGCGGAGACGGGAGACCCCCTCGCGGGCGCCGACTTCCGCCTCTACCGCGAGACCAACGGCATCCCTGACCTCCAGACGACGGGGGCGAACCCGGACACCTCGGTCGGCGAGGCCTGCCTGACCGGAGCCGACGGCTACTGCCGCCGGACCGTCGAGCCGGGCACGTACTACTGGCTCGAGACCGCGGCCCCCGACGGGTACGACCTGCCGGTGGACCCGGTCTTCGGACCGCTGGTGCTGACCCCCGAGAACGCCTCCCAGGGCGTGAGCGTGACCGCCGCGGACAACCGTACGGTCGTCCCGCCGGCCCGCGGCGAGGTCCGCATCCACAAGGTCGACGCGGCCACCGGCGCCTCGCTGGCCGGCGCGGAGTTCCGCCTCTGGCACGAGACGAACGGCACGGCGGGCCTCCAGACCACCGGGATGAACCCCGACACCTCGGTGGGCACCTGCACCACCGGCGCGGACGGCCGCTGCCTGCGGACCGTCGAGGCCGGGACGTACTACTGGCAGGAGACCAAGGCGCCGAACGGCTACGACCTGCCGGACCCGGCGGTCTTCGGCCCGCTGGTGCTGAACTCCGACAACGCCTCGCAGGGCGTCACGCTCACGGCCCGGGACACCAAGACCCCGCCGAAGCCGCCGTACGAGGGCCGGATCCTGGTCCTGAAGACGGACGCGAAGACCAAGCGCCCGCTGGCGGGCGCGGTGTTCGAGCTGTGGCGGGAGACCAACGGCACGCCGGGCCTCCAGATCCGGGGCGTCAACGCGGACGAGCGGGTGGACGACTGCGCCACCAGCGCCCGTGGCACCTGTGAGTTCGAGGACCTGCCGACGGGTGCGTACTACCTGCGGGAGACGGCGGTCCCGGAGGGCTACGTCCTGCCGCGGCAGCCGGTGACCGGCCCGATCGCGGTCTCGGACCGCAACGAGTCGAAGACGGTCACGGTCCGCCTGTCCAACAAGCGCGGCGAGCCGGACAAGGGCGGCAACAAGCCCGAGTAGTCGGCTAGGCGAGCGGGAGTTCGGCCCAGGTGGTCTTGCCGACCACCCGGGCCGCCACCGCCCACTCCGCACACAGCGCGTCCACGATCCGGAGCCCGCGCCCGAACTGATCCTCGGGCCCGGGCCTCCGGATCGTCGGCATCCGCTCCCCGCGCGGATCGGTGACCCCGATCCGCAGCGCCTCCCCCTTGACGCGGAGCTCGACCCTGACGAACCGGTCCTCGACGCTCCCGTGCAGCACGGCGTTGGTGGTCAGCTCACTGGTCACCAGCGCTGCGTCGTTGGCGATCTGCGGATACCCCCACGCACACGCGAGCCACGCGGCCCTCCTCCTGGCCGCCGTCACGGAATCCTGCCGCGGCTCGTAGTCCCGCACGTCGTACCGCTGCCGATGCTGCATGCCCGACCTCCTGATGTGGGGCCTCTGCGGTGGCGTTGCCGTGCGTGCGCACGGTGCTCTTCCGCGTGCCACGCCTGGGCGTGAGCGGCCATGCACCGACGGTAGCGAGAGAAATCTGCTCGCAGCAATCGAACGGGACAGAAATTTCTACCGAGGCGGGTTGTGGCGTTCCGGCGGGCAGGTGGAGACTGGCCGTCCGCTGAGGGAGGGACGTGGGATGCCGGGTAGGAATCCGGACCGGGGTGTGTCGGTGTCGACGGTCCTCGGTCGCCGGCTGGGCGGCGAACTCCTCCGTATGCGAGAGGCCTTGGGCCTCCGTCAGGCTCACGCGGCCGAGGCGCTGACGGCGTCGGTCGCCAAGGTGGCGAAGATGGAGCGCGGGCTGGTCCCGATGCGGGACCCCGACGTGCGCGCCCTGTGCCACCTCTACGGCGAGGATGACGACGACGTCGTCGACGGGCTGCTCGCCCTCGCGCGGCTCGACCGCGAGCGGCGGCGCGCTCGGGGGTGGTGGCACCACGGCCCCGACGTGGGCGGACTGGGCGAGTACATCGCCATGGAGGACGCGGCCACCCAGATCCGCACCTGGCAGACGGCCCTGGTCCCCGGCCTGTTGCAGACGGCCGACTACGTGCGTGCCATGTGCGTGGTGTCGGAGACCTGGAAGGACCCGGGCGAGATCGAGCCGGTCGTCACGGTCAGGATGAAGCGCCAGGCGCGGCTGGCGGGCGAGCGGCCGCTGCGCTTCCACGCCGTGATCGCGGAGGGCGCGCTGCGGCAGCAGGTCGGAGGCCGGGACGTGATGCGCGCGCAACTGGCGCACCTCGTGCAGATGGCCGAGCTGCCCAACGTCCACGTCCAGGTGCTGCCGTACAGCGCCGGGGCGCACCCGTGCATGTCCGGTGCCTTCAGCATCCTGTCGTTCGCCGAGCCCGGTGCCGTCGACGTCGGGTACACCGAGGGCATCGCCTCCGCGGTGTGGGTCGAGAGCGCCGCCGGAACCGCGATCTACGACCGTTCGTTCGACCGCATCGCTCGCATGTGCCTTGCTCCCCGTGCTTCTGTGGACCTGATCCATGGTGTCGGCAAGGGGATGTAGGCATGGCCGAGTTCGAGTTCGTGAAGTCGAGCTACAGCGGGGGTGACATGAACGAGTGCGTAGAGGTCGCGCGGAACGTGCCGGGGGTCGTCGCGGTCCGGGACAGCAAGAGGCCCGCGGGCCCCATCGTCACGATGGGCCCGCGGGCCTGGCGCGCGTTCAGTGAGGGACTGAGGTAATCCGGGCGGACCGCGGCAAGCGGAGCCATGCGGTGCTCTCGCAGTCCCAGCCCCGCAGGACGGCGGTGCCGTGCCGCGTCTCCACGGGGCGCCCCTGGGTCAGCAGGAGTCCGCCGAGGGTGAGGTGTACGGCGTGGTGGTCGGCCGCGACGCGGTCCCACGCCACCCGCACCCCGTCGGCTCCGTCCGGGGCCCCGTACCGGTCGCACAGCCGGGCGTAGTCCGCCGCGCCCCGGATCGTGGACACGTCCAGCTCGGCCCGGTCCGCATCGAGGTCCCGCCAGCCGGAGCCCGCCGCCACGGAGACGTACCCGGAGTCCAGGATGACCTGCCAGGCCGGCACCCCCGTGGGCAGGCGGCTGGAGCTCCAAACAGCCCCGCGCGGCTTCCCCGAGAGTCCTGGTGCCCCCAGCTCGGCTGGATCCGGGTTGTCCAACGGGCCGTCGGCAGGCCCGAAGACGGCCTGCGGCAACGGATACCTGCACGACGTCCCTTTTCCATCAGCCGTGAACGCAGAAGTGCCGGGCCGCCACGGAGGGCGGCCCGGCACCGGGTGCGGACCAGTATTAGTCCAGGACGTCCTTCACCGCGGCCGCGTCAGAGCGCATCGGCGCGGACGAGGCGGCGCTGGCGCCGAAGGTCCAGTTCAGCAGGTTCACCGCGTCCGGGTACCGCGCGTCGTCGTTCAGCAGGACGCCGATCACGGTCTTGCCGTTGCGGACCGCCGAGAAGACCAGGCAGCGGCCGGCCGGGGTGTTGGTTCCGGTCTTGATGCCGATGGCGCCCGGGTACTCCAGGCCGCCCGGGGTCTTGGCGTTCTTCGGCCGGACCAGGTTGTTGGAGTTGTCCCAGCTGTAGTAGCGGGGGCGGCCGTTGGTCGCGATGGCGGTGGCCTTGCCCCCACCGTCCACGATGCCGCGGAAGGTCGCGCTCTTCATGCCCTGCTGGGCGAGCTTCGCCATGTCGCGGGGCGTGGAGTAGGTGCCCGTCCGGACCGGCGAGTTGCCGTCGAACGAGTCGAAGTGGGTGTTCTTCATCCCGTACAGCTTGGCCTTGGCGTTCATCTGCTTGATGAAGTCGGCGAAGCGGGCGGCCTGGGTGGAGCCCTTGCCGAAGGTGTCGGCCAGAGCGGCGGCGGCGTCGCAGCCGGACGGGGTCAGCATGGCGTTGAGCCAGCCGCGGACGGTCAGCTTGTCGCCGACGACGATCCAGGCCTTGCTGCCCTGCACCTTGGCGGCGTAGTCGTTGTACGCCTGCTTCATGGTGATGCGCTTGTCCAGGTCGAGACCCGGGGTCGTGAGGACGACGCGGGCCGTCATGATCTTCGTGGTGCTGGCCAGCGACAGCTTGGTGTCCGCCGACTTGCTGTACAGGACGGAGCCCGTGCTGCTGTTGATCATGATGGCGGCCTTGGCGGACGTCGCCGGCGCGGAGGCGGCCGTGGCGGACGTGGCCAGCGGGGCCGCGAGGAGCGTGCCGGCGACGGCCGCCACGGCGGCGGTGCGGCGCACGCGGGTGAGGCTGAGTATCAAGTCGATGTCCCCGAGTTCGCGAATGTCGGATTTGTCCAACAGGCCGACGATGGCGGCCCTTTGGAGCAAGACGTGCCAGGGGATCACATGGATGCAGGATTGCGCGAACTCTTGACCGATTCGAGATCCACTCGCGTCAACCTCGCGGGGCGTTCCGGATCGTGGAACGGGTGCAGACGTGCATCCCTGTTGTATCTATGATGTGCGCATGCCTGTCTCAGCCCCCGCCAAACAGCCCCCCGCCGCCGACCGTGTCTACCAGCACATCAAGGAAGGCGTACTCGAGCGCCGCTACGAGGGCGGCACGCTCCTCACCGAGGGCGAGCTGGCGGAGGCCGTCGGGGTCTCCCGGACGCCGGTGCGCGAGGCGCTGCTGCGGCTGGAGACCGAGGGGCTGATCAAGCTCTACCCGAAGAAGGGCGCCCTGGTCCTGCCGGTCTCCGTGCAGGAGATCGCCGACGTGGTCGAGACCCGGCTGCTGGTCGAGGAGTACACCGTCCGCCGGGCGGTGCCGGCCGCGCCCGCGCTGCTGGACCGGCTCGAGGAGCTGCTGGCCGCCCAGCGGCGGCACGTGGAGAGCGGCGACCTGGCCGCCTTCGCGGTGGACGACCGCTGCTTCCACGCCGAGATCGTCCGCAGCGCCGGCAACCAGATCCTGGCCCGCCTCTACGACCAGCTGCGGGACCGCCAGCTGCGGATGGGAGTCGCCGTGATGCACGCCCACCCCGACCGGATCGCGCAGAACGTCGTCGAGCACGGCGAGATCCTGGCCGCCCTGCGCGCCGGGGACGCGGAGGCCGCGGCCGCCGCGGTGCGCGCCCATCTGGGCCGGGTCGGCTCCCTGGTCCGGGGCGAGGTCCGATGAGCGCCCCGACCCCCGCGGACGCCCCGATACCCGGTGCCCGTCCGGCCGTCCTCCCCGATCCGCCCGGCGGCTCCCGGGCGCTGGCCGTCTGGTCCATCGGCGTGGCCGTCTACTTCGTGGCGGTGATCTTCCGTACCAGCCTCGGCGTCGCCGGACTGGACGCCGCCGAGCGGTTCCACGTCAGCGCTTCCGCGCTCTCCACCTTCTCCCTCCTCCAGTTGCTGGTCTACGCGGGCATGCAGGTGCCGGTGGGGCTGATGGTGGACCGGCTGGGCACCAAGAAGGTGCTGACCCTGGGGGTCACCCTCTTCACCCTGGGCCAGCTCGGCTTCGCGCTGGCGCCCTCGTACGGCACCGCGCTGGCCGCCCGCGCCCTGCTGGGCTGCGGCGACGCCATGACCTTCATCAGCGTGCTGCGGCTGGGCACCCGCTGGTTCCCGCCGCACCGGGGCCCGCTGATGGCCCAGCTCGCCGGGCTGGTGGGGATGGCCGGCAACCTGGTCTCCACGCTCGTCCTGGCGCCCGTCCTGCACGGCATCGGCTGGGTGCCGGCCTTCGCGGGCAGCTCCGTGCTCGGGCTGGTGGTGCTGGTGCCGCTGCTGCTCTTCCTGCGGGACCACCCCGAGGGCCACGAACCGGCGCCGGCGGCCCGGCCCGGCTTCGCCTTCGTCCGCAGCCAGATAGGCGAGTCCTGGCGGGAGCCGGGCACCCGGCTCGGACTGTGGGTGCACTTCACCACCCAGTTCCCGGCCATGGTCTTCCTGCTGCTGTGGGGGATGCCCTTCCTCATCGAGTCGCAGGGCCTGGACCGGAGCACGGCCGGCGGCCTGCTGACCCTGATCGTGGCCTCGAACATGGTCCTGGGGCTGGTCTACGGGCAGGTCCTCGGCCGCCGGCCGACGGCCCGGATCCCGCTGGCCCTCGGCACGGTCGCGGTCACCGCGCTGCTGTGGGGGGCCGTCCTCGCCGCCTCCGGGGACCGGGCGCCGATGTGGCTGCTGGTGACCCTGTGCCTGGTGCTGGGGTCCTGCGGACCGGCCTCGATGATCGGCTTCGACTTCGCCCGGCCCGCGAACCCGCCGGAGCGCCAGGGCACCGCCTCCGGCCTGACCAACATGGGCGGCTTCATGGCCTCCATGACCACGCTGCTGGCGGTCGGCGTGCTGCTGGACGCGACCGGGGACGACTACCGGATCGCCTTCTGCTCGGTCTTCGTGCTGGAGGCGCTGGGCGTGACGCAGATCCTGCGGCTGCGCGGCCGGGTGCAGCGGCGCGAGCGGGAGCAGGAGCAGGAGCGGGCGGCGGCCCTGACCGGCGGGCCGGTGCTCCCGGCCCAGGCCGCGGAGGGCTCCCCCGTCACCGCCTGACGCGCTACGGCGTGACCGCGAACTCCCGCAGGATGGCGTCGGCCAGCTCCTGGTCGCCCTCGACCTTGAGCCGGTCGGCGACCGCGTGCGGCCGGACCCGGCCCGCGGCCAGCCGGACGTACGTCTCCCAGTCGGTGGTCAGCGTGACGGCCGGGCCGAGCGAGACGGTCGAGTCGATCGAGCCCCGGCCCTCCGCGTCCACCCGCACGGTGCGCAGGAACTCCAGCGGGCCGTGCACGTCCAGCACCACCGCGGAGCCCGCCGGCGCCCCGGCCTTCTTCGCGACCACCTTGGGCAGCCCGTGCAGCAGCATGTCCCGGGCCACCAGCGCGCCGGGGGAGTCCAGGTTCCCGGGCTTGCCGAGGGCGGTGCGCAGGTCCTGCTCGTGGACCCACACGTCGAAGGCGCGCAGTCGCAGCGAGAGTTCGAGGCTGATCTGCTCGCCGAAGGGGCCGCGCACCAGCGTGGCCGGATCCCGCTTCTCGTTCCGCAGCTGCCGCTGCCGCCGGATGACCGTGTACTCCAGCTCGCCGACCATCTCGGGGGAGGTGTGGTGGCGGCGCACGTCCACCTGCACCTCCATGTACCGGCTGGGCTCGTCGACGACGTGCCGCAGGTCCCTGGGCAGCGAGTGGATCGGCCGCGGGTCGCCCAGCGCCTCGCACTCCAGGCCTATGACGTGCGAGACCACGTCCCGGACCGACCAGCCGGGGCAGGGCGTCGCCCGGTTCCACTCGCTCTCCGGCAGCGTCCGGACGAGCTCGGATATCGCCTCGATGGAGTGCGTCCACGCATCGGCATAGGGCTGGAGGACGGGCTGGACGGTCACGGGACCCCTCGTGCTGTTCGGTGGCGCGGTGGCGCGGCGTTCGGACGGAACGGAGTGGGAGGCGGGAGGCTTTCTGCCAAAGTTACGCTGCTGGGGAGCGCCCCGGCAGTGCTTTCGTGTGACGATCGTAGGCCCGAGTTGACGACGTGTGAGCCAGGGCCCTGGCGGAACGGTGGTAGTGTGCGCGCCTCCCTCATCCAAATCGCCGTGAACGACGGCGAGTCGGCTGATTCCCGGCGGGCCCGCGCGGGCGAGCTGGTCCGCGCGCAGCGCGGCTCGGACCTGGTGGTGCTGCCCGAGCTGTGGCCGGTGGGCGCCTTCGCCTACGAGGAGTTCGAGGCCGCGGCGGAGGAGCTGCGGGGCCCCACGTACCGGGAGATGTCCGAGGCGGCCCGGGCGGCCGGGGTCTGGCTGCACGCCGGCTCGGTGGTCGAGCGGGGCGCGGACGGCCGGATGTACAACACCAGCCTGGTGCTCGACCCCGCGGGCGAGCTGGTGGCGTACTACCGCAAGATCCACCGCTTCGGCTTCGACCAGGGCGAGGCGGTGATGATGGGCGCCGGCGACGAGCTGCTGACGGTGGCTGCCGCGGGCCTCACCCTGGGCGTGACCACCTGCTACGACCTGCGCTTCCCGGAGCTGTACCGGGGCCTGGTCGACGCCGGTGCGGACGCGCTGGTGGTCTCGGCCGGCTGGCCGGCCCGGCGGCGGGCGCACTGGACCCTGCTGGCGCAGGCGCGGGCCGTCGAGAACCAGTCGTACGTGCTGGCGGTGGCCTGTGCCGGGACCCATGCGGGCGTGGAGATGGCCGGCCACAGCATCGTCGTCGACCCCTGGGGCGAGGTGCTGGCGGAGGCCGGTCCGCAGGAGGAGGTACTGGTCGTGGAGCTCGACCCGGCCAAGGTCGCGCAGACCCGGGAGCAGTTCCCGGCCCTGAAGGACCGGGTCCTGGGGCTGCCGGTACCGCCGCGTCCGTGATTCCCTTGCGGTCGCCCTGTCCGGAAAGCGACGGGGCAGGCCACTGCTCGGGGGGAGCACGCGTTGAGCACCGACAGCGCCGCGCCAGGCGGCGCGCACACCACGGAGAGAGCCGGGACCGTCGAGGAGGAGCGCCGGGTCACGACCCTGGAGCTCTTCTTCGACCTGGTCTTCGTCTTCACCGTCACCCAGCTGACCGTCCTGTTCGCCCACGACTTCTCGCTCCCGAGCCTGGCCCGGGTGGGACTGATCTTCGCCGTGCTCTTCTGGATGTACGGCGGCTTCGCGCACCTCACCAACCAGGTGCCGCCGGACCGGCCGCGCCGTCGGCTGTCGCTGATGGTCGCCATGTGCGGCTTCCTGCTCTGCGCGCTGGCCGTGCCCACCGCCTTCGCCGACGGCGGGGTGCCCTTCGGCCTGGGCTACCTGCTGGTCACCCTCGTCCACAGCCTGATGTACGGCGAGGCGCACGGCCGGAGCGTCGTCTGGTTCGCCACCCCGAACCTGCTGTGCGCGCTGTCGGTACTGGCCGCCGGGTTCTTCGACGGGGCGCCGGCCTGGGCGCTGTGGGTGCTGGCCCTGGTCTTCCAGTTCAGCACCCAGCTGATCGTGCGGTTCGCCGGCACCGCGCCCGAGGTGGCCGAGGAGACGGTCAGCGGGCAGCTCGGCGGGATGAGCGCGGCGCACCTGGTGGAGCGGCACGGCCTGCTGCTGCTCATCGTCTTCGGCGAGTCGGTGATCGCCATCGGCATCGGCGTGCAGGGCATGCCGCTGACGGCCGGGCTGATCGGGGGCGCCTTCCTGGCGCTGGCCATCGCCTCCGCGCTGTGGTGGATGTACTTCGTCCGGGACGAGGGCCGGGCCGAGCGGGCCCTGGCGGCGGCCGACGGGCCCGAGCGGTTCCGGCTGTCGATGCTCGCGTACTACTACTTCTTCGTGCCGGTGCTGATCGGTGTCGCGGTCTTCGCGGCCGGGGTCAAGAAGGCCCTCGGGCACCTGGGCGACCCGCTGGCCGGCGGGCCCGCGCTGGCCCTGGCGGGCGGGGTGGGGCTCTACCTGGCCGGGGACATGGCCTTCCGGAAGGTGCTGCGGATCGGGACGGTCCGGTACCGGGCGGCGGCGCTGGCGGGGGTGCTGGCCACGGCCGCGGCGGGGCACCGGCTCAACGGCGCGGCGGAACTGGCCGCGCTGCTGGCCGTACTGGTCGCCGCGCTGGTCGCGGAGACCCGGTGGAGCCGCCAACTGCCCTGAGCCGGGGCCCGCTTCGGCGCCCACGGCCGTGATCCGGACAGGAACCGGCCGGAGCCGAGCATTCCGTCGGTGGGTGCGGGACAATCGCCGCGGACCGGCCGGGGCGAGGCCCGGCCGGCACGGGGCGGAAGGCGGCGGCAGGGATGGCGACTCGCACGGCGGAGACGGACCGGACGGTGCCGGGCCCGGCCGGACTCCCGTTCCTGGGCTCGATGTTCGACATGAGGCGGGACACCCTCGGTACCTTCCTGGCCGCGCAGCGCGAACACGGCGACGTGGTGCGGATCTGGGCCGGCCCGCCCGGGCTGCGCGCCGAGGTCTACGCCGTCTTCTCCGCGGAGGGCGTCCAGAAGGTGCTGGCCACGGACTCGGCCAACTTCCGCAAGGACAACGTCTTCTACGAGGAACTGCGGGAGTCCTTCGGCAACGGCCTGCTGACCGCCCAGGACGAGGACTACCTGCGCCAGCGCCGGCTGGTCCAGCCGCTCTTCACCCGCCGCCGGGTGGACGGCTACGCGGCCGCGGTGGTGGCCGAGACGGAGCGGATGACGGCCGGCTGGGGCGAGGAGGTGGAGCTGGTCGGGGAGATGACCCGCTTCACGCTCCGGGCGGTGGCCCGGATCCTCTTCGGCACGGACGTGGACGCGGCCGTCCAGGTGGTCGAGGAGTCCTTCCCGGTGATCGGGGACTACGTCCTGCGCCGCGGCTACGCGCCGGTCAGCCTGCCCCGGACCTGGCCCACCCCCGACAACCGGCGGGCCGCCGCGGCCACCGCCCGGCTGTACGCGGTCTGCGACCGGATCATCGAGCAGCGGCGGGCCGCCGGGGCCGGACCGGCCGAGGGGCCGGAGGCGGACCTGCTGGGCCTGCTGGCCGCCGCGGAGAGCGCCGAGGACGGCAGCTTCGATGCGGCCGAGCTGCGGGACCAGGTGCTGATCTTCCTGCTGGCCGGGCACGAGACCACCGCCACCTCGCTGGCCTTCGCGCTGCACCTGCTGGCCCGGCACCCCGAGGAGCAGGCCCGGGCCCGCGAGGAGGTCCGGCGGGTGCTGGGCGACCGGGCGCCCGGGGCGGCGGACCTGGAGGCGCTGCCGTACCTCACGCAGGTGCTCAAGGAGGCCATGCGGCTCTACCCGGCCGCGCCGGTGATCGGCCGCCGGGCGGTGGCCGCCGCCGAGATCGACGGGCAGCTGATCCCGGCGGGGGCGGACGTGCTGCTGGTGCCCTGGGTGACGCACCGGCACCCCCGCTACTGGGGCGAGGACCCGGAGCGCTTCGACCCGGCCCGCTTCGAGCCGGCGGCGGAGAAGGCCCGGGCCCGCTACGCCTGGTTCCCCTTCGGCGGCGGCCCCCGGGCCTGCATCGGGCAGCACTTCTCGATGCTGGAGTCGGTCCTCGCCCTGGCCCTCCTCCTCCGCGACTTCGATTTCGAGTCCCTGACCGAGGAGGTCCCGGTCAGCACGGCGATCACCCTGCAGGCGGAGGGGGCGGCGCGGGTGCGGGTGGGGCGGGTCTAGGGGGCGGGTCCGGGGTGTGCGGGTCCCCGCACACCCCGGACCCGCCGCGGGGGGTTACGAAACCCAGCCCGAGGTGAAGTCGAGGACGGTGGAGCCGTCCTGGTCGGTGAGCTTGAGGGCGGTGAAGGCGCGGGCCTGGTCGGAGGTCTGGACGCGGAGCGGCGGGCGGTCGGCGTTCAGGGCGTCGATCAGCGGGACCACGCTCTCGGCCGGGGTCTGGGCGGCCCCGAAGGAGCCGGTGGCGTGGCCGATGTACTTGCGCAGGGCGTCGCCGTAGGGGCCGGCGGCGGCCGTCATGGCGTCCACGTCCACCCCGATGTTGTTGACGAACTCGCTCGCCACGGCGCCCGGTTCGACCAGGGTCACGGCCACGCCGGCGGTGGCGGCCACCGGGGCCAGCGACTCCATGAAGCCCTCGACGGCGAACTTGGCCGCGCAGTAGGCCTCGTTGAAGGGCTGGCCGACCACGCCGCCGACGCTGGTGACGGACAGCACCCGGCCGCCGGCCGCGCGCAGGTGCGGCAGGGCGGCCTTGGTGACGTGCAGGACGCCGAAGAAGTTGACCTCCATCACGGCCCGGACGTCCTCGACGGTCTCCTGCTCCAGGGTCCCGACGTGGCCCGCGCCGGCGTTGTTGACCACGGCGTCGAGCCGGCCGTGCTCGGCGACCACCGCGTCGATGCAGGCCGTGACGGAGGCCGGGTCGGTGACGTCCATCTGCCGGACCTCGACCAGGTCCGCCACGCCGGCCGCCGCGGCGGCCTCGCGCAGGGCCCCGGCGCGGCTCGTGTCGCGCATGGTGGCGACCGTGTGCCAGCCGGACCGCGCGGCGGCCACGGCGGCGGCCAGGCCGATGCCGGTGGAGGTGCCGGTGATCACGACGGTCTTGGCGGGGGAGGTGGTGTTCATCGGGGGCCTGCTCTCGCTGGGGGCGACGGATGCTTGCCGTCCATAATTATTGGGCTCCATAACTATGAGCCCGCATATTTGCGGCTGTCAAGCGAGCGGTTACATTGGAAGGCATGCCGCACCGCCCCGACGAGGTCTCCCAGCGAGTCATCGCGCTCTTCGCCGCGATCAACCGCCGCTACGCCCACGAGTCGGAGAGCGCCGCCGCCGGACACGGCCTCACGCCCCTCCAGGCCAAGGCCCTCCAGGCGGCCCTGGAGCCCACCCCGATGCGGAAGGTCGCCGAGCAGCTGGGCGCCGAGCCCTCGAACCTCACCCCGGTCGTCGACCGGCTGGAGGCCCGGGGGCTGGTCGAGCGCAGCCCCTCCCCGGACGACCGGCGGGTCAAGGTGGTCGCGGCCACCGAGGAGGGCCGGACGGTCGCCGCCGACCTGCGGGCCCGGATGCCCTTCGCTGCCGACCCCCTCCAGGCCCTCGACCCGGCCCAGCGCGCCGCCCTCGGCGACCTCCTCCAGCTGATCGCCGACACCCGGCCGTAGCCCGTCCGGGCCGGACCGGGCTCAGTCCTCCTCGCGCTCCTTCTCGGCCATCCGGATCACGCAGACCGCGACCGCGATCAGCAGGACCGGGTCGGCGTCCTCCCGGATCACGTCCACGGCGTACGTCTCGCGGATGTGGAACCACTGCCGGGAGACCAGCGCCAGCAGCTCGCCCTCGTAGTCGATCCGGAACTCCCGGTCGAGCACCCGGCCGTGCACGTCGAGTTCGGTGCCCTCGACCAGGGTCACGCGGTAGTGGTTGCGGATCAGCGAGAGCCGCTTCTTGCGGACGGTGGCCAGCGGGGCCTGGTCCCGCTCCAGGGTCATGGTGTCCCGCAGGCTCAGCAGCTTCTGCCGCAGGGTGATCAGGATCCGGCCGTCCGGGTCCTTGATCTCGAGGGTGTCCCGCAGCCGCAGCGCCTTGCCGTCGACGAGGAAGGCGTGCCGCCCGTACTCGTCCTCGATCCAGTAGTCGTCGCCGACCGCGAGGAGTTTGTCCCGTACGAGGTATTTCATGCGGTGATCACTGCCCGGGCTACGGTGGCCCCATGCCCCTCCTCTACGTGACCGACCTGACCTACCCCGCCCGCGGCCGCCGGTACGGCGACGAGGACGTCCTGCTGACCGGGCTGCTGCGGGCGGAGTTCCCGCTCGCGCTGTGCCACCCGCTGGACGCGGCCGAGCTGATGGGCGGCTTCGATGCGGTGGTGGTCCGCAACAGCGGGCCGGTGCTGGGCCACCAGGCCGCCTACGACGACTTCCGGGCCCGGGCGCTGGCCGCCGGGGTGCCGGTCTACAACCCGCTGACCGGCCGCGGGGACATGGCCGGCAAGGACTACCTGCTGGAGCTGACCCGGACCGGCCACCCGGTGATCCCCACCGTGGACGACCCCGCGGACCTCGCGCTGCTGCCGGCGGTCCCCGAGTACGCGGTCAAGCCCAAGCAGGGCGCCGACTCCATAGGCCTGCACTTCACGGCCGCCCCGGGCGGCCCGGCCGGCGAGGTGCTGATCCAGCCGCGGATCCACTTCGCGTACGAGGTCTCCTTCTACTACGTCGACCACGTCTTCCAGTACGCCCTGTACGCCCCCGACCCGGCCCGCCGCTGGGAGCTGGTCCGCTACCACCCCACCCCCGCCGACCTGGCCTTCGCCGAGTCCTTCATCGCCTGGAACACCCTCAGCCACGGCATCCAGCGCGTCGACGCCTGCCGCGCCCCCGACGGCGCCCTCCTCCTGGTCGAACTCGAAGACCTCAACCCGTACCTCAGCCTGGACCTCCTGGACGCGGCCACGCGTGACGGCTTCGTGAACTCCCTCAAGGCCTCCCTGCGCGACTTCCTGGGCTGATCGGAGGGATGGCAAGCTTGAAGGATGAACGATGCTGCTGCGGCGCCCACCCCTGCGCCCGCACCCCGTAAGCGTGCCCGTGTCCGTGCTCCTGAGCTGGTCGGCAAGGGGGGATGGCTGAACACCGGCGGGAAGGAGCTCGCGCTCGCGGACTTCCGCGGGAAGATCGCGATCCTCGACTTCTGGACCTTCTGCTGCATCAACTGCCTGCACGTGCTCGACGAGCTGCGGGAGCTGGAGGAGAAGCACCGGGACACCGTCGTGATCGTCGGCGTGCACTCGCCGAAGTTCGTGCACGAGGCCGAGCACGCGGCCGTGGTGGACGCCGTGGAGCGGTACGGGGTCGAGCACCCGGTCCTGGACGACCCGGAGCTCGCGACCTGGAAGCAGTACGCCGTGCGCGCCTGGCCCACGCTCGTGGTGATCGACCCCGAGGGGTACGTCGTCGCCCAGCACGCCGGCGAGGGCCATGCGCACGCCATCGAGAAGCTGGTCGCCGAGCTGGAGGCCGAGCACGAGGCCAAGGGCACCCTGCGGCGCGGCGACGGCCCGTACGTCGCCCCCGAGCCGGTCGCCGGCGACCTGCGCTTCCCCGGCAAGGCGCTGGTGCTGCCCGGCGGGAACCTGCTCGTCTCCGACACCACCCGGCACCAGCTCGTGGAGCTGGCCCCGGACGGCGAGAGCGTGCTCCGCCGGATCGGCACCGGCAGCCGCGGCTTCGGCGCCGACAGCCTCAACGAGCCGCAGGGCCTGGCCCTGCTGCCGGACGGCCGGGTCGTGGTCGCGGACACCGTGAACCACGCGCTGCGGGTCCTGGACCCGGCCACCGGCGCCCTGGAGACCGTGGCCGGCACCGGCCGCCAGTGGTGGCAGGGCTCGCCCACCAGCGGGCCGGCCCTCGAGGTGGACCTCTCCTCCCCCTGGGACGTGGCCTGGTGGGCGGACCGGGTCTGGATCGCCATGGCCGGCGTCCACCAGCTGTGGTCCTGGGACCCGGCCACCGGCACCGTCCGCGTCGAGGCCGGCACCACCAACGAGGGCCTGGTCGACGGACCGGCCGCCGAGGCGTGGTTCGCGCAGCCCTCCGGGCTGGCCGCGGCCGGCGACCGGCTCTGGATCGCCGACTCCGAGACCAGCGCGCTGCGCTACGTCGAGCGGGACGGCGAGGACGCCGACGCCTTCCGCATCGTGTCGGCCGTCGGCACCGGCCTCTTCGACTTCGGCCACCGCGACGGCGACGCCGCCCAGGCGCTGCTCCAGCACCCCCTGGGCGTCACCGCCCTGCCCGACGGCTCGGTCGCGGTCTGCGACACGTACAACCACGCGCTGCGCCGCTACGACCCGGCCACCGGCCAGGTCAGCACGCTCGCCACCGACCTGCGCGAGCCCAGCGCCGCGGTGCTGGTGGGCGAGGACATCGTGGTCGTCGAGTCCGCCCGGCACCGGCTGACCCGGCTCCGGCTGCCCGAGGAGGCGGTCCGGGTGGAAGGGGTCGCGCACCGCACGCAGCGCGCCGCCACCGAGGTCGCCCCCGGCACCCTCCGGCTGGACGTGGTCTTCCAGGCCCCGGCCGGGCAGAAGCTCGACACCCGCTACGGCCCCTCCACCCGCCTGCTGGTCAGCTCCACCCCGCCGGAGCTGCTGGCGGGCGGCGAGGGCGCCGGCACCGACCTCTTCCGCGACCTGGTGCTCGCGGACGGGGTCACCGAGGGCGTCCTGCACGTCTCGGCGATGGCCGCCTCCTGCGACGACGACCCCGCGAACGAATACCCGGCCTGCCACGTCCACCAGCAGGACTGGGGCGTGCCGGTCACGGTCGCGGCGGGCGGCGCGGCCCGGCTGCCGCTGGTGCTGGCCGGCCTGGACGCCCAGCCGGACCAGGGCTGATCCGCGGCCGGTGACGGACGGACGAAGGCCCCGCCGGGTGGTACCGACGGGGCCTTCTCCGCATCCTGCCTAAGCGGCTCACTCCGCGAGGAACGCCACCAGCGCGTTCGCCAGGTGGAAGGGGTCGTCCGCGCCGCACAGTTCGCGGGCGCTGTGCATGGAGAGGATGGCCACGCCGATGTCCACCGTCTGGATGCCGTGCCGGGCGGCCGTGATCGGGCCGATGGTGGTCCCGCAGGGCATGGAGTTGTTGGAGACGAAGGACTGCCACGGCACCCCGGCGCGCTCGCAGGCCGCCGCGAAGACGGCCCGGCCGCTGCCGTCGGTGGCGTAGCGCTGGTTGACGTTGACCTTCAGGATCGGGCCGCCGTTGGCGCGCGGGTGGTGCGTCGGGTCGTGCCGCTCACCGTAGTTGGGGTGCACGGCGTGGCCGGTGTCGGAGGAGAGGCAGATCGTGCCGGCGAAGGCGCGGGCGCGGTCCTCGTACGAGCCGCCGCGGGCGAAGACTGAACGTTCCAGCACGTTGCCCAGCAGGGGACCGTCGGCGCCGGTGTCCGACTGGGAGCCGTTCTCCTCGTGGTCGAAGGCGGCCAGCACCGGGATGTAGCCGAGCTTCTCCTGCGCGGAGACCGCGGCCAGCGCGGCCGTACCGGCGTGCACCGAGAGGAGGTTGTCCATCCGGGGGCCGGCCAGCAGCTCCCGGTCGCGGCCGAGGTAGGCCGGCGGGTCGATCGAGTGGACCATCAGGTCCCAGCCCGCCACCTCGCCCTGCGGCAGGCCCTCTTCCTCCTCCAGGAAGGCGATCAGATCGCCCTCCTGGACGTCGCCCAGGCCCCAGATCGGCTGCATGTGGCGCTGCTTGTCGAGCTTGAGGCCGTCGGTGTTGACCGAGCGGTCCAGGTGCACGGCCAGCTGCGGGACCCGCAGCAGCGCGCGGTCGACGTTGACCAGCCGGTGGCTGCCGTCGCGCAGGGTCAGCCGGCCCGCCAGGCCCAGGTCCCGGTCCAGCCAGGTGTTGAGCAGGGTGCCGCCGTAGATCTCCACGGCCACCTGGCGCCAGCCCTGGGAGCCGGTGTCCGGCAGCGGCTTCACGCGGAGGTTGGGCGAGTCGGTGTGCGCCCCCACGATGCGGAAGGGGGTGTGGGCCGCAGCGCCCTCCGGGACGTACCAGGCGATGATCGCGCCCCCGCGGAGCACGAACTTGCCGCCGGCACCCGCGTCCCAGGCGTCCGTCTCCGACAGCTGCCTGAAGCCGGCCTTCTCCAGCCGCTCGGCGGCGTTCGCCACGGCGTGGTACGGCGACGGGCTCGCCGCCAGAAAGGTCATCAGGTCGTCGGTGTGGCCGCGGTCGAAGCGGGCGGGAGAGCTCATGTGGTTCACCTTAACGACGGTCGTGTTCGCCATGTTCGGACTGCGGCGGGTAGCCGAAGAGGCGGGTGCAGTGCACGCCGCCTCATGGTGCGGGGCGGCGCACGGCCCGGACTCAGCCCGTCGGACGGTCGAAGCGCCGCTGCAGCTGTCGCCGTTCGCCCCGGCGGATGCGCGGCAGCATCTCCGGGGTGCCGGGCGAGCGCTGGGAGCGGCGCTTGCGTCCGGCGCAGAAGATACAGGCCTCACCTGGGGGCGCGTCGGGATCGACGGGGGCGCCCGGGTGCTCGGTGCACCCCGACGCGCCCCGCGGCCGGGACAGCTCCCGGGCCACGATGAACGCGCGGTGGACGTCGTCCGCCAGCCGGACGAAGTCCGCGTCGGGCGAGGAGAGGTTCAGGTGGAAGCGCTGTTCCTCGACGGTGCGCAGCAGGTCCCGCAGGCCCTGGAGGGTGTAGGGCGGGTCGGGGACCGGATAGCCGAGCCGGGGCTGCTCCCCGGCGGGCCGGGGCGCGCCGCCCTGGCCGCGCCGGCCCAGGCGCCGGCGGTCGTTGCAGATCAGGCAGCGGCCCCAGCCCTCGGGCGCCTCCGGGTCCAGCGCGCCGTTGGGGTGCTCGGGGCAGCCGGTGTAGGAGCGGGCGGGGGCCAGCCCGGCGGCGGTCTGGAAGGCCGCGTGCAGGGCGTCGGCGACGGGTTCGTACTCGGCCGGGTGGGCCGTCTCGTACAGCTCCCGGGCCTGGTCGCCGAGGGCGCCCAGGGCCGCCTGCAGCTCCTTGAGGGCGTACGGCCGCCCGGTCGGGACGGAGTACCCCCTGCTGCCCGGCTGCTCGTGTGGACTCATACGTACGAGCCTGCCACGGACCGCTGACAACGGACCAGCGGCGCCGGGCGGGCCGCGCACCGGATACCGACGAAGGGCGTGCGGTCCGCGATCCCGCGGCCCCGCACGCCCCTCACCGACTGATCGGTGCGGCCGCCTGCCCGGCGGCCCGGAAGGCCGGCCTTAGAAGGCGGCCTCGTCGAGCTCCATCAGGGTGTTGTCGACGGCCTCGGCCAGCTTGCGCTGGACCGAGACGCCCGGCAGGACCTGGCCGGCGAAGAACTTCGCGGCCGCGATCTTGCCCTGGTAGAAGGCCTTGTCCTTGGCGGACGCGGTGGCGAGCTTGGCGGCGGCCACGGCCGCGCCGCGCAGCAGCAGGTAGCCGACCACGACGTCGCCGGAGGCCATCAGCAGGCGGGTGGTGTTCTGGCCGACCTTGTAGATGTTCTTGACGTCCTCGCCGGTGGCGGTGAGGTCGGTGATCATCTGGCCGACGATCGCCTCGAGGTCCACGGCGGCCTGGGCCAGCGCGTCGCGGGCCGGGGCCAGCTCCTCGCCGCCCTCGCCCTCCGCGAGGAACTTCTTGATCGTCTCGGAGAGCAGGTTCAGGGACGCGCCCTGGTCGCGGACGATCTTCCGGAAGAAGAAGTCCTGGCCCTGGATGGCCGTGGTGCCCTCGTAGAGGGTGTCGATCTTGGCGTCCCGGATGTACTGCTCGATCGGGTACTCCTGCAGGTAGCCGGAGCCGCCGAAGGTCTGGAGCGACTGGGCCAGCTGCTCGTAGGACTTCTCGGAGCCGTAGCCCTTGACGATCGGCAGGAGCAGGTCGTTCAGGCCGACGGCGGCGGAGGCGTCCTCGCCGGCCGCCTGCTTCAGGGCGATCTCGTCCTGGACCGAGGCGGTGTAGAGCACCAGGGCGCGCATGCCCTCGGCGTAGGCCTTCTGCGTCATCAGCGAGCGGCGGACGTCGGGGTGGTGCGTGATGGTGACCTTGGGCGCGGCCTTGTCCATGAACTCGGCCAGGTCCGGACCCTGCACGCGCTCCTTGGCGTACTCGAGGGCGTTGAGGTAGCCGGTCGAGAGGGTCGCGATGGCCTTCGTGCCGACCATCATGCGAGCGAACTCGATGATCATGAACATCTGGCGGATGCCGTCGTGCTTGTCGCCGATCAGCCAGCCCTTGGCGGGGTGCTGGTCGCCGAAGGTCATCTCGCAGGTGTTGGAGGCCTTGAGGCCCATCTTGTGCTCGACGTTGGTCGCGTAGACGCCGTTGCGCTCGCCCAGCTCGCCGGTCTCCCAGTCGAAGTGGAACTTCGGGACCAGGAAGAGGGACAGGCCCTTGGTGCCGGGGCCGTGGCCCTCGGGGCGGGCGAGGACGTAGTGGAGGATGTTCTCCTCCATGTCGTGCTCACCGGACGTGATGAAGCGCTTGACGCCCTCGATGTGCCAGGAGCCGTCGGCCTGCTGCACGGCCTTGGTGCGGCCGGCGCCGACGTCCGAGCCCGCGTCGGGCTCGGTGAGGACCATGGTGGAGCCCCAGCGCTTCTCGACCGCGATCTGGGCGATCTTCTTCTGCGCCTCGTTGCCCTCCTCGTGGAGGATGCCGGCGAAGGCCGGGCCCGAGGAGTACATCCACACGGCCGGGTTCGAGCCCAGCAGCAGCTCGGCGTACGCCCAGATCAGGGAGCGCGGGGAGGTGGTGCCGCCGATCTCCTCCGGCAGGCCCAGGCGCCAGTACTCCGAGTCCATGAAGGCCTCGTAGCTCTTCTTGAAGGAGGCCGGGACCGGGGCGGTGTTGGTCGCCGGGTCGAAGACGGGCGGGTTGCGGTCGGCGTCCTCGAAGGAGGCGGCGAGTTCGTTCTCCGCGAGGCGGGCGATCTCGCTCAGGACGTCCTTGGCGGTCTTGGTGTCCATCTCCGCGAACGGGCCGGTGCCGTACAGCTTGTCGCGGCCGAGCACCTCGAAGAGGTTGAACTCGATGTCGCGGAGATTCGACTTGTAGTGGCCCATTGCGACGGCTCCGTAAGGCTCGGGGAGGCAGGATTCGAACTCGTACCAATCAGTAACGTCATGATGCTACCCGCGGGTAATAAGAAGCAACCCTTCCTCGACGACTGTGACCAGAGTCAATCGAGTCCTGCCTGAGTGCACCTCTCGGTACTCTTGCGCCCATGTACGGCTACGACCAGAACGTGCCGCCGCAGCAGCAGTACGCGGCCCCGCAGCCCCCGCCGCAGCAGATGGCCGGGGGCTACGCCGAACAGCCGCTCTACCCCGAGCCGTCCCCGCCGTCGCTCTCCGACGCGGTGCGGGCCTTCACCACCGGGCAGCTGGCCGCCGAGGACTTCCAGCAGATCTTCGCGACGTCCAAGGTCTACTGCCCCCGCGGGGAGAACCCGGGCTTCCTGGCGCTGCACAACACCCAGCAGCCGGTGATCCCGATGTTCACCACGCTCAAGGAGCTGCGCCGGTACGCCGGCAAGGAGTCCAAGTACTTCGTGATCACCGGCGCCGAGGTGATCGACCTGCTCCCCACCGGCTACGGCTTCGTCCTCGACATGGAGGGCGACCACCGGATGGTGTTCGACGCCAAGGCCGTGGAGCAGATGGTCGACTTCGCGATGCGGCGGATGTACGGCTGACCGAGGGGCCGGCCACCGGGCCGGGGACGGGGGGACGGCGTGCTTCGGGTGCACTTCGGTGCGGAGGACCTGCTCGGCGTCACCTTCGCCGCCGAGCCCTATCCGCTGATGGAGCTGGCCATGGCGCTGGTCGCCTGGCAGCGCACCGACGAGTCGGCGGTCTTCGGCCGCTTCCGGGCCCGGCTCGGGCGCGAGCTGCCGGCCCGGGTCCGCCCGCTGCTGGACCTGCTCCGTCCGGACGGTGACAACCCCTCCTTCGTCGAGCCGCTGGTCGGCGGCCTCGACGAGGCCGTCGAGGCGGTCCGGGCGTCAGCCGGCCGGCTGACCGGCCCCGAGCTGCTGCGCACCGCCGCCCGGGCGCCCGGGACGGACTCCTGGCTGCGGGCGCTGTGGCGGCGGGACCCGGACGCCTGGGACGTGCTGGAGGCGGCGCTGCGGGCCGGGTATGAGAGCGCGGTCGCGCCCCACTGGCCGCGGATCCGGCAGTCCTTCCACGCCGACGTGGCCTGGCGGACCCGGCTGATGGCCGCCCACGGCATCCGCGCCGCGCTGGCCAGCACCCACCCGGCCGCCCGCTGGAGCGGCACGGTCTTCGAGGTGGGGCTGCCCCCGGACTACGAGGTCGACCTCGGCGGCCGGGGCCTGCTGCTGATGCCGTCCGCGCTGTGGACCGGCCGGCCGCTGCTGGCGGCCCTGCCGGACGGCGTGAACCTCCTGCTCTACCCCGCGATGACCCCCCTGCCGCTGCTCGGGGACGCGCCGGCGGACCACGCGCTGGACGCCCTGCTGGGCCGGACCCGGGCGGCCGTCCTCCAGCGGCTGACCGAGCAGCGCACCACCAGCGAACTCGCCCGCGACCTGGACATCAGCCTGCCCTCGGTCTCCGAGCACACCCGCACGCTGCGCGCGGCCGGGCTGATCACCACCGTCCGGGACGGCAAGGCCGTCCTGCACTCGGCCACCGGTCTGGGCGTCGACCTCCTCCACAGCGGCGCCTGAGCCCTCGGGCCGCGAGGTTTCGGCCCACCCCGAAACCATCGCCGCCGCCCCCGGCCGCCGCGCAGTATCGGTTCCGCGGGGGAAGCAACGGGGGACCCCGCAGCAGCAGGTGAACGGGGGTCGGACCCCCGGGAGGAATACCTCCCGGGGGTCTTCCGTTTGCGGGTGTGGCAGAAAGTTCGAGTTTCAACTAAACTCGGAGCGAGAAGGAGGCCCGACCATGCCTGCAGTGACTGTTGAGAACCCGTTGACGCTTCCCCGGGTCGCCGAGCCGGTCCAGGAGACGGCCGCGCGGCGCGTGCTGGCCGTGACGACCGCGCCCGGTGGCTTCGAGGGCGAGGGATTCCCGGTGCGCCGCGCGTTCGCCGGGATCAACTACCAGTACCTCGACCCGTTCATTATGATGGACCAGATGGGTGAGGTGGAGTACGCCCCGGGCGAGCCCAAGGGCACCCCCTGGCACCCGCACCGCGGCTTCGAGACCGTGACCTACCTGATCGACGGCACCTTCGTCCACCAGGACAGCAACGGCGGCGGCGGGGTCATCAACGGCGGCGACACCCAGTGGATGACCGCCGGCGCCGGCCTGCTGCACATCGAGGCCCCGCCGGAGTCCCTGGTCATGACCGGCGGGCTCTTCCACGGCCTCCAGCTGTGGGTCAACCTCCCGGCCTCCGACAAGATGATGCCCCCGCGCTACCAGGACATCGGCGGCGGCCAGGTGCAGCTGCTGTCCACCCCGGACGGCGGCGGCCTGCTCCGGGTCATCGCGGGCGAGCTCGACGGCCACCAGGGCCCGGGCATCACCCACACGCCGATCACGATGATCCACGCGACCGTCACCCCCGGCGCGCAGATCACCCTGCCCTGGCGCGAGGACTTCAACGCCCTGGCGTACGTGCTCGCCGGCCGCGGCACCGTCGGCACCGAGCGGCGGCCCATCGAGACCGGGCAGACCGCGGTCTTCGGCGAGGGCGGCTCGCTCACCCTGCGCGCCGACGCCACGCAGGACTCGAACACCCCCGCCCTCGAGGTGGTGCTGCTCGGCGGCCGGCCGATCCGGGAGCCGATGGCCCACTACGGCCCGTTCGTCATGAACAGCCGCGCCGAACTCCAGCAGGCCTTCGACGACTTCCAGGCCGGCCGGCTCGGCACCATCCCGACCACCGCCCGCACCGGCCTCGGCCACCGCGGCACCGGCCGGGTGGACGAGGAGGAGCAGGCGTAAGGCCGCCCGCCGGAGCGCCGGTCCCTCACTCGGGGGCCGGCGCTCCGGCGTCCGGGGCGGCGTACCGGCCCCGCAGCTCGGACAGCACGCCGAAGCCCGCGGCGGTCAGCGGGACCGCCAGCAGCATCCCGAGGATGCCGGCCACCCCGGCCCCCGCGGTGATGGCCAGCATGACCACCGCCGGGTGCATCTGGACGGTCCGGCTCTGGATCACCGGCTGGAGCACGTGGCCCTCCAGCACCTGCACGGCCAGCACCACGCCCAGCGCCCACAGCCCGATCAGCCAGCCGCGGTCCGCGAAGGCCACCAGCACCGCCACCGCGCCGGAGATGAAGGCCCCCAGGTAGGGGATGTACGCGCCGACGAAGACCAGCGCGCCCAGCCCCACCGCCCCCGGTACCCGCAGCACCAGCAGGCCGACCGTGATGCAGAGCGCGTCGATCAGCGCGATGAAGGTCGTGCCGCGCATGAAGCCCTCCACGGCCTCGAAGGCCCGCCGGGCCATCGCCTCGGCCGGCTCCCCGGCGCCGCGCGGGGCCAGCGCGCGCAGGGTGCCGGCGGCCCGGTCGGAGTCCCGCAGGAAGAAGAAGACCAGGAACATCGCGAGCACCGCGGTGGCGATCACCTCGCCCACCACGCTGATCCCGGTGATCACCCCGGAGGCGGCGGTGCCGCCGAACTTGGACAGCAGCTCCTTGGCGTTGGCGGCCAGGTCCTCCAGGGAGGTGCCGGCCGCCCCGAAGTGCTCCGCGATCCCCGCGCCCGCCTCCTTGAGGCTCGCCACGATCTGGTCGCCGGTCTCGATCAGCGCCGCGACCACCACGTACCCCGCCCCGCCGACCACCGCGACCACCGCGAGGCAGGTGAGCGCGGCCGCCAGCGAGCGGTTCACCCGCATCCGCAGCAGCCGGCCGTGCAGCGGCCGCAGCAGCGCGGTGCCGAGCAGGGCCAGCAGCACCGGGGTGACCGCGGTCTGGAAGAGGGTGCACAGCCAGATCAGCACCGAGACCACGCCGCTGACGAGCAGGAAGACGATGCACCAGGCGGCCAGCCGGCGGACCGGTTCGGGGAGGAGCGCGCTCAACATGGGCCCATCCAATCACCGACGGACCGTCAGCAACCGGACGGAACCGGGGTGAACCACCCGCCCAGGGACCCCTCAGGCGGAGTCCGGCTTCGTCCGCTCGTACAGCTCGAACCAGATGGACTTGCCCTCGCCCCGCGGGTCCACGCCCCAGGTGTCGGCGAGCATCTCCATCAGGAGGACCCCGCGGCCGCTGCTGGCCATCTCGCCCGGCTGGCGCTTGTGGGGCAGCTCGTCGCTGCCGTCCGCGACCTCCACCCGCAGCCGCCGGGCCCCCGGGTCCCCGCTGATCTCCGCGATCAGCACCGCGTCGCCGTCCGTGTGCATCAGGACGTTGGTGACCATCTCGGAGACCATCAGCACACCGGCGTCCACCTGCTCGTCGTCGGCCCAGTCGTGCAGCAGCTCCCGCACCTGGCGGCGGGCCCCGGCGATCCGCTCCGGTTCGGCCTGGGCGACGGTCAGCATGGTCCGCCGGACCGGCCGGACCAGGTGCTCGCCCGGGCTGCCGCAGCCGCAGCCGGGGCCCTCCCGGCAGAGCAGCACCAGCGCGATGTCGTCCTCGCGGCGGTCGGCCAGCGGGCCGGTGGTGTGGTGCGAGGAGGGTCCGTGCACCGCCGAGACCAGCGCGTCGGCCAGCTTCTCCAGGCCCCCGGCCCCCTCGGCCTCCTGGAGGTCCGCCTCCAGCACCGAGCGGAGCCGGGCCCAGCCGGTGTCCAGGTCGTGCCCGCCGGTCTCGATCAGCCCGTCGGTGCAGAGCATCAGGGTCTCGCCGCGCTCCAGGGCGAAGCGGGTGGTCGGGTAGTCGGTGTCCGGGACGATGCCCAGCGGCAGCCCGCCGGCCGTCGGGCGCATCAGGACGGTCCCGTCGGCCATCAGGATCACCGGGTCGGGGTGCCCGGCCCGGGCCACCTCCAGCATCCCGGTCTCCGGGTCGCACTCCACGTACAGGCAGGTCGCGAAGCGCGGACTGCGGAAGTCCACGTCGTCGTACGGCTCCGCGCCCGCCTCCGAGGACGTGTGCAGCCCCGCCAGGAAGCGGGAGGCCCGGGAGAGCACGGCGTCCGGCCGGTGCCCCTCCGAGGCGTACGCGCGGACCGCGATCCGCAGCTGGCCCATCAGCCCCGCGGCGCGCACGTCGTGCCCCTGGACGTCGCCGATGACCAGCGCGAAGCGGCCCGAGGGCAGCGGGATCATGTCGTACCAGTCGCCGCCGACCTGGAGCCCGCCGCCGGTGGGCACGTACCGGGCGGCCACCGTCATGCCCGGGATGCCGTCGCCCAGGGAGGGCATCATCGAGCGCTGCAGCCCGGTGGTGAGCTCCTTCTCGGACTCGGCCACCCCGGCCCGCTGGAGGGCCTGGGCCAGCATCCGGGCCACCGTGGTCAGCACCGAGCGCTCGTCGGGGGTGAAGGTCACCGGGTGCTTGAAGGCGGCCATCCAGGCGCCCATGGTCCGGCCGGCGACGATCAGCGGCAGGAAGGCCCAGGAGATCCGGCCGAACCGCTGGGCCAGCGGCCAGGTCGCGGGGAAGCGCCGCTTGTACTCGTCGGGGGTCGGCAGGTAGATCGCCCGGCCGGTGCGGACCACCTCGGCGGCCGGGTAGTCGGTGTCCAGCCGCATGTCGCTGAAGGGGGCGTCGTCCCCCGGGCCGTGGCCGTGGTGCCCGATGATCGACAGCCGGTCGCCGGCCACGCCGAAGACGGCCAGCCCGTCCGGGCTGAAGCCGGGCATCGACAGCGAGGCGGCCACCCGCAGCACCTCGGCCGTGGACCGGGCCTCGGCCAGCGCCCGCCCGGCGTCCAGCAGGAAGGCCTCCCGGGAGCGCCGCCAGTCGCCGGTGATGGGCGTGTGGGCGGCGGTGGTGCCGGGCTGCGGCTCGGCGATCTCCTGGATGGTGCCGATCAGCTGGTAGTCCTGGTTGCCCGCCGGGCCGAGCGAGAGGACCGGCTTGGAGCGGCTGCGGACGGTGCGCAGCACCCGGCCGTCCACGTCCATGATCCGCAGCCGGGCCTCGGCCAGGGTGCCCTCGGCCACGGCGAGGTTCACGATGCCGTTGATCTCGTTCCAGTCCACCGGGTGGAAGCGGGCCCGGGCGGCCGCCTCGGGCAGCTCCACGGCCTCCGCGGGCAGCCCGAGCAGCCGGGCGGCCTCGCTGTCGAGGGTGACCGTCCCGGAGGCGTTGTCCCAGCGCCACAGGCCGGTCGCGATCGCGGCCAGGACGTCCTCGGTGCGCATTACCTCATATTTACAGGTCATAGTGGCGCCGCGCCCGTTACGACGGCCCGGGTACCCTTGGGAGGGTTGAATCACACCCTGCTATCGCGTCGGAACGACGCGCTGTCGCGAAGAACTGGATGAACGATGCATCGGTACAGGTCCCACACCTGCGGCGAGCTCCGCGCCTCTGACGTCGGCTCCGACGTCCGGCTGAGCGGCTGGCTGCACAACCGTCGAGACCTGGGCGGCATCCTCTTCATCGATCTGCGCGACCACTACGGCATCACGCAGCTGGTGGCCCGCCCCGGCACCGCCGCCGCCGAGGTCCTGGACAAGCTCTCCAAGGAGACCACCGTCCGCATCGACGGCAAGGTCGTCTCCCGCGGCGCCGAGAACATCAACCCCGACCTCGCCACCGGCGAGATCGAGATCGAGGCCGCCGAGGTCGAGGTGCTGGGCGCCGCCGCCCCGCTGCCCTTCACGATCAACACCGACGACGGTGTCAACGAGGAGCGCCGCCTCGAGTACCGCTTCCTCGACCTGCGCCGCGAGCGCATGCACCGCAACATCATGCTGCGGTCCGCCGTCATCGGCGCCATCCGCCACAAGATGGTGTCCCTCGGCTTCAACGAGATGGCGACCCCGATCCTGACCGCGACCTCCCCCGAGGGCGCGCGCGACTTCGTGGTCCCCTCCCGCCTGAACCCGGGCAAGTTCTACGCCCTGCCGCAGGCCCCGCAGCAGTTCAAGCAGCTGCTGATGATCTCGGGCTTCGACCGCTACTTCCAGATCGCGCCCTGCTTCCGCGACGAGGACGCCCGCGCCGACCGCTCGCCGGGCGAGTTCTACCAGCTCGACGTCGAGATGTCCTTCGTCGAGCAGGAGGACGTCTTCCAGCCGATCGAGAAGCTCATGACCGAGCTCTTCCAGGAGTTCGGCGGCGGCCGTCCGGTCAGCTCCCCCTTCCCGCGGATCCCGTTCCGCGAGTCGATGCTCAAGTACGGCAACGACAAGCCCGACCTGCGCACCGCGCTGGAGCTCGTCGACATCTCCGACGTCTTCGAGAACAGCGAGTTCAAGGCCTTCGCGGGCAAGCACGTGCGCGCCCTGGCCGTGCCGGACACCGGTGACCAGCCGCGCAAGTTCTTCGACGGCCTGGGCGACTTCGCGGTCTCCCTGGGCGCCAAGGGCCTGGCCTGGGTCCGCGTCGGCGAGGAGCTGGCCCTGACCGGCCCGATCGCCAAGTTCCTCACCGAGGAGAACGTCAAGGTCCTCGCCGACCGCCTGGGCCTCAAGCCCGGCCACGCCGTCTTCTTCGGCGCCGGCGAGTTCGACGAGGTCTCCAAGATCATGGGCCCGGTCCGCGTCGAGGCCGCGAAGCGCGCCGGCCAGTTCGAGGAAGGCGTCTTCCGCTTCGCCTGGATCGTCGACTTCCCGATGTACGAGAAGGACGAGGAGACCGGCAAGATCGACTTCTCGCACAACCCCTTCTCGATGCCGCAGGGCGGCCTCGAGGCCCTGGAGACCCAGGACCCGCTGGACGTCCTCGGCTGGCAGTACGACATCGTCTGCAACGGCATCGAGCTGTCCTCCGGCGCCATCCGCAACCACCAGCCCGACATCATGTTCAAGGCCTTCGAGATCGCCGGCTACAGCCGCGAGACCGTCGAGACCGAGTTCGCCGGCATGCTGCGCGCCTTCCAGTTCGGCGCCCCGCCGCACGGCGGCATCGCCCCGGGCGTGGACCGCATCGTGATGCTGCTGGCCGACGAGCCCAACATCCGCGAGACCATCGCCTTCCCGCTCAACGGCAACGCCCAGGACCTCATGATGGGCGCGCCGACGGAGCTGGAGGAGGTCCGCCTGCGCGAGCTGAACATCGCCCTGCGCAAGCCGGTCGAGAAGAAGGAGACCGGCGACCGCCCGGTCGCCGACGCCGTCCACCCGGACGCCGCCCGCTAGGTCCGGCACCGGTCACGACGGGAAGGGCCCCGGATCCTTGTGGATCCGGGGCCCTTCCCGTCGTGAGAGGCCTAGGAGCGGCCGGTGCGGCCGGCGACCGCCGGCACCGGGACGCTGCCGGCCGCCCACAGGGTGCCCGCGTCGGGGGTGTCCTGGCGGGACCACACGGCCAGCGCCCGGCCGCCCGGGCCGGCCACGACCTCGGCGTCGAGTCCGGGGCCCGCCGCGGCCCTCATGGGGGCCACGGTCCACCGGCCGCCGGCCGGCCGGACGGCCTGCACCAGCTCCTGGGCCGGGAAGGTCCGGCGCTCGGTCCACAGCACCCTCGCGGTGCCGTCGGGGCCGGTGGAGACGTCGTACCCGGCGATCGAGGGTCCCGACGAGAGGGCTTCGACGGGCGACCAGCGGTCGGCGGCCCGCGGCAGCGCGGCGGTCAGCAGGCGGCTCTGACCGTCCGTCCACAGCAGGGTGACGGTCCCGGCGCGGTCGAGCTGCGGCCGGGCCGGCCGCCCGGCCAGCCCCTCGGGCTCCGCGGTCCTGCGGACCACCGGCCAGCCGGCCGCCGCGTCCGCGGTGGTGGCGACGTGCACCGGCCCGTGGCCCATGTGGTCGGGGGAGCCGTCCTGCCAGACCAGGGCCAGCGACCCGGCGGCGGGGCCCTCGGCGAGCACGGCGGGGGCGCGGCCGTAGCCGCGGAACCGGAGCGCCGGGGCGGACCAGGTGCGGGAGCCGGCCCGGCGGGTGACCGTCAGGACCCGGCTGCTCTCCTCGCTGTCGGCCTGGGTGTAGGCGATGACGGTGGTGCCGCGCCGGTCCACGGCCACCTGGGCGGTGCCGTACAGACCGGTGTAGGAGTTGACCGGGCGGCTCACGGTCACGGCCGCGGACCAGCGGCCGGACGCCGGGCGGGTGGCCGTGCGGACCTCCTTCGGGGCCGCGTACGACTCCGGGCGCCCGTCGCCCCAGGCGGCCGTGACGGTGCCGTCGGCGGCCGCCGCCAGCCCCGGCCGGGACAGCTTGTGTCCGGCGCGCGCGGTCGCCACCGGCACCGCGGCCGACCAGCTGCCGCCCGCGAGCGAGGCGCTGACCAGCCGGGTCGCGGTGTAGCCGCCGCCGGGTGCGTCCGTCCAGAGGGCGGTGGCCCCGGCGCCGACGGCCACCAGCTTCACTTCGTGGATCTGCGCGGCGCCGAGCCGCCTGGGCGCGCCCCAGGCGGTGGCACCGGGCCGGCGGACGGCCGCGTAGAGCGCGTCGGCCCCGGCCGCCGCGGGGCGTTGGGTCCAGAGCGCCACGGCCGTGCCGTCGGCGGTGAGCACCAGCTCCCGCACGTCGCGGACGGCGGTCCGGGTGGTCACCTTGGCCGGCTCGGCCCAGGCCTGCGGCACGGTGACGGCCGCCGTGGTCCGGGCGTGGGCCGTGGCCGTCCCGGCGGCGAGCAGCGGCACCGCCGCCGCGACGGCGGCCAGCGCCAGGCCCGAGGCGAGCGTGCGCAGGCCTCCGGCGGTGGAGTGATGGGACATGTTCCCCCCGTTACGTTCATGGATCTACGCACGGGGTGACCCCGCTCCGGGGCACAAGGTTGTACGGACCGTCAGGAACGGTGCGGGACGGGGCGGATCAGGGGGACGGGGGAGGGGCGGCGGGATGGCCCGCCCCGCCCCCGTACCGGGGTTCCGGTTCCGGTCCGGAGCCGGTCGGCTCCGGCGCTGCCGGTCAGCGGAGGAAGTCGCCGAGGATGCCCTTGACCAGGGCGGACGAGGCCAGTTCGGTGGGGGCCGGGCCCGCGTGGAAGAAGCCGGCGTTGTCGGCGTCCAGCTTCCGGAGGAAGTCGAAGGCCTTGTTGTCCTCGTCGCCGAAGGCCACGAACTGCCAGTGGACGTGCTTGGCGGCGTCGGCCGCGGTGGCCAGGGCCTGCCGGGCCGGCTGCTTGGCGTCCGGGGCGCCGTCGGTCTGGAAGACCACCAGCACGGGGGTGCCGGCGTCGGGGCCGGCCGCCACGTGCTCCAGCACCTGCTCGATCGCGCGGTGGTAGCTGGTGCGGCCCATGTGGCCGAGGGCCGCGTGGGTCTCGGCGACGGTGGCGTGGGTGGCGGGGGTCAGGTCCGCGGTGCCGTCGATGTCCGTGGAGAAGAAGACCGTGTGCACGGTCGCGGACTCGTCCAGGTGCGCGGCCAGCGCCACGGCGTGGTCGGCGAGGTACTGGGCGCTGCCGTCCTTGTAGAACGGACGCATCGAACCGGACCGGTCCAGCACCAGGTACACCCTGGCGCGGGCACCGGCAGCAGCCCGCCCGCGCAGCACGCTCCCCGCAGCCTTGTACGCATCCGCGAGCCCGGGCGCGACCCCCCGCACCTGCGCGAGCGTCAACGCGGGCCCGCCCTCGACGACCGCCTCCGCAGCCGGCTCGGCCTCGGCGACGACCGGCTCCGCCACGACGACCGCCTCGGCAGCCGCGGCAACGGGCTCGGGCTCGACGACGGCCTCGGCCTCCGGCTCGGCGGCCGCGGCGACGGGCTCGGGCTCAACGACCTCGTCCGCCGCCTCGGCGGCCGCGGCGACGGGCTCGGCCTCGGTGGCGACCTCGACCTCCGCTGCGACGGTCTCGACCTCGGCAACGGGCTCGACGACCGGCTCTTCGGCCGCGACGGTCTCGCTCTCGGCCGCCACGGCCTCGGCGTCCTCGGCGACGACGACATCACCTTCGGCGGCGGCGGGGGCAAATCCAGCCTCGCCGGCGTTTGAGGCGCGGGGGTGTGGGGGCAGCGCCCCCACGAGCTCCGGCCCGGCCTCCGCAACCGGCTCCACCTCGACGGCCTCCGGCTCGGCGACGGCCTCGACGACCGCGGCAACGGGCTCGGGCTCGACCACGGGCTCGGCGGGCTCCGAGGCGGCGGGCTCCGCAGGGGCCGGCTCCGCAGGGGCCGGCTCCGCGGCGGAGGCCGGCTCCGGCACCGCCTCCCGCCGGGCCTCCGGCACCGTCGCATCCGGCACCGGCGCCACGTCCACGCTCTGCCGAGGCGCGTCCGCGCCGCCGACAAGCGCCGGCTCCGGCTCGCGCGGCGCGGACTGCGGCGGCACGGTCGGGTTGTCGAAGGAGGCCGCGACCAGCTCCGCCGCCGCGTCCAGCGCCGTCTTGTCCGAGCCGGGCGACTGCGCCGGGACCATCGGCTCGGACCGCTCCGACTGCCCGGTACCCGAGGTGGCGTCGGACTCCGCACGCTCGCGGCCGAACACCTTGCGCAACAAACTCCGAATACCCATGGGCGAGGCCTTTCGCATGAGCTGGGGGTGCGATGTTTGTCCGTCCTGCGGGGTAATCGGCGAAAGATCCCTGACCAGAGTGGACACGTAAGGTTATCGGGAGCGCCCCCTGGAACAAGGGAGGGGAGGCCGTACGCGGCCGTCCCGTGACCTGCGCAAGGTCCGCGCGGGTGAACTCCCGCCCCTTCGTGCCGGATTCACCCTTCGTTCACGCGCCGTCCGCCGCCCCGGCCCCGCGTCCTCCTAGCGTCTCGGCTCGGATTTGGTTCCGACACGATGTCGGCGCGGCGAGCGCCCTCGTGCAGCCCACCGGAGGACATACGTGCGCAAGCTCCTGCCGCTCATCAGCACCCCGCACGCAGGCGGCCGTTCCGCTCTGACCTGCCGCTACCGCTGCGGTGACGCCTGCTTCCACGAGGTGCCGAACACCAGCGACAACGAGTACGTCGGCGATGTCATAGCCGGGGCGCTCTCGCGCCGGTCGATGCTGCGCACCGCCGCCGTGGTGACCGTGGCCGCCGCGGCCGGCACCACCGCCGTGGCCGGCCGGGGCGGCACGCAGGCCGTCGCGGCCGAGGGCGGCCTCGGCGCCGCTTCGGCCGCCGCCGAGCGCGCCGCCCGGGGCCTGCGCTTCACCGCGGTCGCCCCCAACACCGACGACAAGGTCACGGTCCCCGCGGGCTACGAGCAGAACGTGGTGATCCGCTGGGGCGAGCCGATCCTCCGCGGCGCCCCGGCCTTCGACCCGAAGAAGCAGACGGCGGCCGCCCAGGCCGGCCAGTTCGGCTACAACAACGACTTCCTGAGCCTGCTCCCGCTGGGCTCGGGCTACGAGCGCCAGCAGATCCTCGTCGCGAACCACGAGTACACCGACGAGAACCTGATGTTCGAGAAGTACGACCCGGCCAACCCGACCCGCGAGCAGGTCGAGGTCGCCTGGGCCGCGCACGGCCTCGGCGTGGTCGTGGTCCAGGAGGACCACCGCAGCGGCAAGCTGACCGCGGTCCGCCGCCACGAGCTCAACCGCCGCCTCACCGCGACCAGCCCGTTCCGCCTCACCGGCCCGGCCGCCGGCAGCGCGTACGTCAAGACCTCCGCCGACCCGGCCGGCACCACCGTGCTGGGCACCCTCAACAACTGCTCCGGCGGCACCACCCCGTGGGGCACCACGCTGCACGGCGAGGAGAACATCAACCAGTACTTCGCCAACGCCGGCACCGTGACCGAGCCGGTCCAGTCCGCCCGCCTGAAGCGCTACGGCATCACCCCCGGCGCCACCGAGCGCAAGTGGGAGCTCTTCGACAAGCGCTTCGACGTGGCGCAGGAGCCCAACGAGGTCAACCGCTTCGGCTACGTCGTCGAGCTGGACCCGTACGACCCGCAGTCGGTCCCGCGCAAGCACACCGCCCTGGGCCGCTTCAAGCACGAGGGCGCCCAGCCCCGCCTCACCGAGGACGGCCGCCCGGTCGTCTACATGGGCGACGACGAGCGCTTCGACTACTTCTACAAGTTCGTCTCCAGCAAGCGGATGAAGAAGGGCACCTCCCGGGCCGCCCGCGCGCACAACCTGACCCTGCTGGACGAGGGCACGCTGTACGTCGCGAAGCTCACCGGCGACTCCCCGGCCGCGGAGATCGACGGCAGCGGAAAGCTCCCCGCCGACGGGCAGTTCGACGGCACCGGCCAGTGGATCCCGCTCGCCACCGCCACCGCGGACGGCGCCGTCTCGCACGTCGAGGGCATGACGGCCGAGGAGGTGTACGTCTTCACCCGCCAGGCCGGCGACATCGTGGGCGCGACCAAGATGGACCGCCCCGAGGACATCGAGCCCTCGCCGCGCACCGGCCGCGTGTACGTGGTGCTCACCAACAACACCAACCGCGGTCTGCCCGGCAAGGCGGCGGCCGACGAGGCCAACCCGCGCAACGCCAACAAGCACGGCCAGATCCTGGAGCTCGCCGAGAACTTCGACGACCCGGCCTCGGACGGCTTCGCCTGGCGGCTGTTCCTGGTCGCGGGCGACCCCAACGACCCGGCCACCTACTTCGCCGGCTTCCCGAAGGACAAGGTCAGCCCGATCTCCTGCCCGGACAACGTCGCCTTCGACCCGCACGGCAACCTGTGGATCTCCACCGACGGCAACCAGCTCGGCTCCCACGACGGCCTGTTCGGCGTCGCCACCGCCGGTGAGCGGCGCGGTGAGCTGAAGCAGTTCCTGACCGTCCCGCGCGGCGCCGAGACCTGCGGCCCGCTGGTCCAGGACCGCCGGGTGCTGGTCGCGGTGCAGCACCCGGGCGAGATCGACGGCGCCTCGGTGGAGAACCCGCAGTCGGTGTGGCCCGACGGCCCGGGCAAGATCGTCCGTCCCGCGGTGGTCTCGGTGTGGCGCACGGACGGCAAGAACATCGGCGTCTGAGCCTGATATGTCCCCGATGTCGGGGAGTTGGGTGATCCGGGGGTGTGTTTCACGTGAAACACACGCCCGGACACCCCCGGACCGCCGGCTCAACTGCCGTCCAGCGGAACCTTCACCGGTAGCCGCAGGGTCGTCACCGCGCCCCCGTCCGGCGCGTTGGCGAACTCCAGCCCGATCTCCAGCACCTCGGCCTGGCCGGCGACGATGGTCAGCCCCAGGCCGTGGCCCTTGCCCCGGCCCGGATCCCCGGTGCGGAAGCGGCGGGGCCCGCTCGCGATCAGCTCCTCGGGGTAGCCGGGGCCGTGGTCGCGGACCCGGATCACCGGTCCGTCCACGGTGACCTCGACGGGTGGTTCCCCGTGCCGGTGCGCGTTGACGATGAGGTTGGCGAGGATCCGGTCCAGCCGGCGCCGGTCCGTGAGGACCACGGCGTCGGTGACCACCCGCACCTCGGCGGCCAGCCGGGTCGCGCCGACGGCCCGCTCGACCGCCGGACCGAGCTCGCACCGCCCGAGGTCCGCCCGCTCCACCCCGGAGTCCAGCCGGGAGATCTCCAACAGGTCCTCGGTGAGGGCGTGCAGGGCGTTCAACCGGTCGACGATCATCTCCTTGGGCCGGCCCTCGGGCAGCAGCCCGGCCGCCGCCAGTGAGCCGGTGAGCGGGGTGCGCAGCTCGTGGGCCACGTCGGCGGTGAACCGCTTCTCGGCCTCCAGCCGGCTCTGCAGGGCCCCCGCCATGGAATCCAGGGCCACCGCGACGTCCCGTACCTCGTCGTCGCGGCGGCGGCTGCCGGTGGGGAAGCCCACCCGGGCGTCCAGGTCGCCCTGGGAGATCCGCCGGGCCACCGCGGCGGTGGCGGCGAGCCGGCTGCTGATCCGGCTCGCGAGGAAGAGACCGGCGAGCGCCACCAGTCCCGCGGCCAGCGCCGCCGAGGCGAGGATCGCCATGTCGATGTCGGTCAGCCGCCGACGGGTGCCCTCGTACGGCAGCCAGACCGCCAGGGCCTTGCCGTCGGCGGGGGCGGCCGCCCACATCACCGGCTTCCCGCCGTGTTCGCCGGTCATGGAGCCGGTGTCCCCGCGCGCCACCAGCTGCTTCAGTTCCCCGGGCAGGTCCGGCGGGTCCAGGGAGCTGTTCACATCGCCGTGGCTGGTGCCGTACTGGTAGTGCCCCAGGGCGTGGTCGAGCTGGGCCAGGGTGTCCTTGCGCACCTCGCCGACCAGCTGCCGGGCCACGACGTTGTGCACGAGGATGCCCAGGACGAAGGCCACCGCGCAGCACACCGCGGTGATGGTGACGGCGATCTTCCAGCGCAGGCTGCCCACGTCAGGGGCCGCTCTGCGGGCAGGAGGCGCCGCTGCTCTTGGCGCCGGGGCAGTCGTCGAGGGTGACCTGCGAGAGGACCATGGCCTTCGCCTGCGCGTCCCAGACGTAGTCGGAGATGGCCACCAGGGCCGGGTTGGAGGTGGGTTCCCGCACCGCCAGGTGCTCGGCGGCCACCTCCACGCCCTCCAGGACTCCCCGCCGGGCGAGCACCCGGGTCACCTTCCCGTCCCGCAGGGTGTAGACCCGCAGCTCGGTGAGGCGCCCGTCCACGTCCACGGCCGTGATCAGGTCGTCCTTCCCGTCCCCGGTGAGGTCGTAGTAGACCGGCGGGCGGACCGGGCAGCCCGGGTCCGGTTTCCCGCTCTGCGCGCACAGCGCCAGCCGCTGGACGGTCCGGGGGTCGGCGAGCCGGCCGGTGCCGGTGTCCTCGCGGGTGGCCGCGGAGACGTCGGCCCGCAGGATGCCGAGCACGTCGGCCTCGTGCAGGTCCCCGCCGGGCACCGCCGGGGCCCCCGGGACCACCACGGACTCCCCGGCCTTCTGCCCGGGCCCCAGGGGCGACGGATGGCTGTCCGGCCACAGGGTCAACGGCGCGCGCACCTCCCCCAGGTCCCCCTCGCTGCGCAGCCCCTCCTCGTCCGCGCACCCCGCGAGGGCCCCCACCAGCACCAGCCCGCACAGGACCCGGGCGCCGCGGGGGGACGAGCTGCGCAGGGGCATGCTCCGATGCTGCCCCGGGCCGGGGGACGGGGCTTGGGGGGTGGGCCGGACGGGTGAGGGGCCGGGCCGGGAGCCGCCCCGGTCAGAGCTTCGCCACCGCGATGGCGCAGGCCCCCGCCACCTCCTGCCGCAACGGTCCCAACACCCCGTCGTCGGGGTCCGGGGCCTGGTCCGGGCCGGGGCCCGGGACCGGGGCGGGGGTACCCTCGCGGACCGCCACGGCCAGCGCCCGCAACCGCCCCGCCAGCTCGGCCACCTCCGCCGCCCCCGGCTCGGCCGCACCGAAGTTGACCCGTACCCGCGCCGCCGTGGTCGCGTCCACCACCCGCTCCACCGCCACCACCAGCGGCCACCACGCCGCCGCCCGCGGACCGGTGGGCGGCGGTTCGGTCAGGGCCCGCTGGAACTCCGAGCGCACCGCGGACATGTCCCGGTAGATCCGCCGCCGGGCCTGGATCCGTGCCACCCGCGCGGCCCGCAGCGCCTCCGGGTCCCCGTCCACCCCGGTGCGGAAGGACTGCTCGACGTACCGGGCGGCGTCGTCCACCGCGTCGGCCAGCCGGAGCCCGATCCGGGTGCGCCAGCTCTCGGGCCACAGCAGGTACCCGGCGACCAGGGTGATCGCACAGCCGATCAGCGAGTCCAGCAGCCGGGGCCGGATCAGGTCGAAGCCCTGGTGGTTGAGGAGGTCCGACAGGAGCAGGATCACCGGGGTGATCGCCGCGGTCTGGAAGGCGTATCCCTTGGCCGAGAAGGCCGGGATCAGCGCGGCCAGCACCGCCAGGACCGGTACGTCCCACCAGCCGCGCGGGACCTCCGCGAGCACGCCCGCGGCCAGCACCAGCCCGAGCGCGGTGCCCACCGCCCGCATCACGGCCCGGGAGAAGACCGAGCCGAAGTCCGGCTTGAGGACGAAGGTGACGGTCAGCGCCACCCAGTACGAGCGCTCCACCTCCACCAGTGACACCAGGGACTGGGCCAGCCCGATGCACAGCGCCAGCCGCAGCCCGTAGCGCCAGCTGTCACCGGAGAGCATCACCCCCCGCACCGCCCGGCGCAGCCGGATCCGCAGCGCGGCGGGGCGGCCCAGCCGGTCGTCGACGTTGTACGGGTCCGGGTCCGGTTCGTGCACGATGGCCGCCGCGTGCCGCAGCGCCCCGTCCAGGGCCCGTTCGGCCGGCGTGGCCGGGTCCGGCAGCAGGAGGGGTTCCGGGGTGCCGGTGCGGCCCTCCTCGACCGCGTCGGCCAGGGCGCGGACCGCGGCGGGCAGTTCGGGCGGCAGCGGGCGCCCGCGCTGGTGCACCGCCGGCGCCGCCTCCACCAGCGGGATGACCACGTTGAGCTGGGCCAGCAGCCGGACCAGGGCGGGGCTGCGCCCGTGCACCCGGGCGCGGCGGGCCAGCACCAGGTCGTAGGCGTGGTTGAGGGCCGCGGTCGTCGCGTGCCGGCGGTCGTCGTACCCGGCGCCGCCGGCCGCCTCCAGCAGCGCGGCCAGCGCCCGGTAGGTGCCGGCCACCGCGGACCGCTCCGGCCCCCGGCCGCGCAGCGGCCACCCCAGCAGGCTCAGCAGCAGGACGAACAGCCCGCCCGCGGTGAGCAGCAGCGGCGCGGTCCACCAGGGCTCCGGCATCGCCAGACCCGCCCCGACCACGGCGTTCAGCAGGAGCAGCAGCCCGGAGACCGAGGCGACGGTGCCGATCGAGGAGATCATCCCGGAGACCAGCGCGATCAGCGTCAGCGCGGTGACGGCCAGCCAGCCGTGGCCGTAGACCAGGGTGCCGAGGGTGACGCCCACCGCGCCGAAGAGCTGCGGCACGGCGATGTTGAAGACCCGCATCCGGTACGCGTCGGCGGTGTCGCCGATCACCCCCGACAGGGCGCCCATCGAGGCGAGCGCGCCGTACTCCGGTTCCCCGGCGGCGATGCCCACCGCCAGCGGCACCGCCAGCGCGACGCCCGCGCGGAGCACCGCGGCCCAGGGGACCGGGGCGGAGCCCGGCCGCAGGCCGCCCAGCAGCCAGGCGGGCGGGGCCAGCGGATGCGGCCGGGAAGGGGCCGGCCGTGCCTCGTGCATGCTCATTCCGCTTCCGTGGCTCCCGGTCCGTGGTGCAGTGCCGTGCGCGCCGGCGCTTCGCGAATCGTTCCTTCCCCGTACAGAACCGAGCTTATGGGGTGCGGGTGCGCCGTCGGAGCCCGGCCAGCCACGCGCCCAGGGCCAGCGCCACGCCGGCGGCCAGCACCACCCAGGCCGTGGTCCGCAGGAAGGCCGTCAGCGCGTCGTAGACCGCCCCGGCGGCGTCCCGGTCCACATCGGCCGGCAGGTCGTCCAGGGTCAGTCCGCGCAGCAGCGGCACCGCGGCCGCCAGCAGCAGTGCCCCCGCAGCCAGCCCCACCCCGGCGGCGACCAGGGTGGTCCGGCGCCGGGCCGAGAGGGCGACCGCGGCCGCGGTCAGCACCAGGGCCCCGACGGGCAGCCAGATCCCGGCGATCTGGAGCACGTGGAAGCCCCGGCGGAGCGCACCCAGGTTCTCGTACTCCATGACCGTGATCACCGTGTGCGATTCGGGGATGTGCTCGACGAAGGGCACCCCGTCCGCCGCCAGGTCGTCCTTGACCTGCGCGATCACCGGTGCCAGGTCGACCGAGACCTTGTTGCCCGTACCGCTGTCGAGCGAGGTGAAGAAGGCCGCGTGGGCGGCGCGGTTGGCGGCGTTCCAGGCGGTCCGGAAGGACGCGGTGCCCACGAACGAGTCGACCGCCTCGCCCAGCAGGGCCCGTACCGCGGGCTGGAAGGGGCCCGCGTCGAGCTGCCCGTCGATGGCCTCGGTGGCCTGCCGGGCCACCGCGCCGCGCACCTTCGGATTCCCCGCGAGCGGGGACATCGCGGCCACGTAGGCGTCCTCGTCGGCCAGCACGCGGTCGGCCCAGACCGCGGTGGCGCCCAGCGGTACGAGGACGGCCAGCAGCGCGACCAGGACGCCGTTGAGCACCGGGGTCAGAGAACTCCGCACGGCACCAGGGAAAGCCCGCCGCCCGGCCCGCCGCCACCGGGGCTGCTGCGGCCGGGTGAGGCGTTGATCCACTTGCCGGTACCGGGACCCGGGTGTGCCCTGGAGGGTGGGGAGGCCGGGCCGTGCGGCGCGGCCACCGAAAGGAGCGCGTCATGGCACACGCGGCACCCACCGCCCCCGGGCGGCAGATCGGCGGCATGAGGAGCATGGGCGGCGGGGCGCTGGCCCTCCCCCTGGTGCTCGGCCTGCTCTACGGCGTCTACGCGGCCTTCATGAAGCGCGACCAGAGCGCGGTCACCGTGGGCAACGTCTTCTACGGGATCCTCTGCGGCGCGGTCTTCGCCGTGCTGCTCTTCGGGCTCCGGCAGATGGGGCGCGGGATACCGCAGGAGCTGCGGGCCGCGGCCTGGGGCGCCTTCGCGGGCATCGCGATCGGCTACCTGTACAGCATGGTCGGCTTCAGCCTCTGGCGGACCGTGGTGGTCGCGCTGGCCGTGGCCGTGCCGACGACGGTATACTTCATGTACCGCTACCACACCCGCGAGCCGTAGCGCCGGGCCGAGCCGTAGCGCCGGACCGAGGCCCGGCCCCGGGTCCGTACTTTCGGCCGGACGATCCGGGACGAAAGCCCGATACCGGGCGGCGCGGGCTTCCCGGAGACTGGTTCGTGGCGCCGGTTCCCGTGCCCCGTGGTCGAACCTCACGTGACCACTCTCCGTTGCCGAGGGCATCGGGGACCGGCGCTTCCCCCTACCCGGTCGAGGGCCGCTCGAGGACCCAGCGGGGATCGAGCGGGCCCCGGACATACTGCCCACCATGACCGAGACTGCGTACACGACGGACCCCGCGGACACCTCCCACGCCGGTGGCGCGGAGGCCTGGCTGCGGGAGTGGATCGAGGCCCACGGCGGGGTGGCCGGCACCGTGCACCTGCGCCAGGACGAGGACATGGTCCTGGCCGCCGCGGTGAACATCCCCCCGAAGGTGGTCGCGATCGTCGGCCTGGTGCCCAAGGGCAAGGGCATGTGCGGCCTGGCCTTCGAGCGGGACGAGCCGGTGTCGACCTGCAACCTGAAGACCGACGAGACCGGGGACGTGCGGCCGGGTGCCCGGGCGGTCGACGCCAACGCCGCCGTGGCCATCCCGGTGCACGGCCCGGACGGCGCGGTGCGGGGCGTCGCGGGCATCGCCTTCCTCGGCGAGCGGGACATGGACGAGGCCGAACTCGCCCAGCTCCGCCGGGAGGCCGAGGCGCTGCCGCTCTAGCGGGCCGCCGCGGGCGTCAGGCGGCGGTGGCGAAACCCGCCGCCATGGCCGCCGCGCCCAGCACCACGGCCGCCAGGTGCACGCCGGCGTGCCCGTAGTCGCCGTACACCAGCTGCCGGACCAGCCCGCCGAGGGCGGTCAGGGTGGTGACGATGGCGATCTGGGGGACGAGCAGGACGTGGAGGAAGGGCACGAGCGCCAGCAGTAAGGCGTTCAGCCACAAGGGTGCGGAGCCGGTCCAGCCGTGCCACTGCCACACACCGGTCTTCTCGATCTGCACGCTCACGGCGCCGCCCCCGGGTAACTCGCCTCGTTGAAAGGCCTGTTGTACCCGAAGGGGCGGCGTCCGAAGTAGCCTCAGGACACGACGGCCGCAGATTCGCGGGCTGCGGCGGCCGGGGCCGGCTGGAGCAGGCGCTGGGCCAACTCGCCGAAGACCAGCCCGAAGACGGCCCAGAGGGTGGCCTGGATCGCCAGCGAGGCGAGCCGGAACTGCCACATGAGGGTGGCCGGGAAGTCGGCCGGGACCTCGTTGACCGCGGGCAGGAAGGCGTACGCCAGCCCGATCGCGGCCACGAAGGCCACGCCCGCGACGACACTGGCGTGCCAGTTGCCCAGGCGCGGCGCCAGCCGCCGGCCGAGGATCACGGCGCCGGCCGCGAGCAGCAGGCTCAGCGCGATCATCAGCAGGTACAGGGTGGTGCGCTCGCCGACGGTGTCGGGGTCGCCCACCGACGGCGGGTTGGCCGGGTACTTGAAGAACGGCACCAGCGTGACGGCGACGAACGCCCCCACCGCCACCAGCGCGACGGTGGCCCGGGCGTGGAACCGCCCGATCCGGCCGAGCAGGAAGCAGGTGACCAGCGCGGCGATGCCGCCCAGGGCCACCCCGAAGAGCACCACGCCGGTGGTCAGGCCCGCGGTGGACTGCAGGGCCCGGCTGACCAGTTCCTCGCCGTGCTCGTGCCCGGCGGCCTCGTGCGCCTCCTCGAAGGCGATGGCGGAGTCCACCCGGGGCTCGCCCAGGAGGTAGGAGACGAGGGCGGCGAACAGGCTCGCCACCAGGCCCGCGACCATGCCGCGGACCAGGAGGGCGCGTACCGAGACGGAGTTCACGATCGGCGTTCCTCCGCGGTGGGTCAGTGGCAGGGGAAGCCGAGGAGGTGGCGGCCGTCGTGCATCCACTCGTGGATGGTCTCGCCCTGGAAGACCGAGGTGGCGCCCTGCTCGGCGCCCACGAAGTAGAGCATCACGAGCATCAGGACGCCGACGAAGACGGCCCACGGGGCCAGTTCCTTCAGCGAGACGGGGGCGACGGCCGGAACCGCGGTCGTCGCGGGCGCAGTCGACTGAGCCATGGCAGAACCTCCAGGGGGAACACGCGTCCCGGTCAGTGGTGCACTAGCCGACGGTTACGGGTCTGACTCATCCCCGGGGGGACTCACAGTGGCGCGACCGTGCCGGATTCTCACCGGTACTTCCGTCATACCGTCGTCATGTCGTTCGCGACCGTACCGCGTTTATGCTGCGCTTATGAACCCCTCAACGGTACGAGTTGTCCTGGTCACACCAGCGATGCAGCGTTCGTCGAGGGAACACCGTTTCGAGCCCGCCGGACCCTTCGCGATGGACGCCGGGGAGTGGACCGGACGGACCCTGGACGAGGTCGCCGCGGCGGATCCCGCCGCGCTCCACAACTGGCTCACCGACCCCGCCTACGCGCCCCCCGGCGGCGAGTCCGTCGAGACGCTGGTCGCCCGGGCCGGCGCCTGGCTGGCCGGACTCGAGCCCGGTACGCACCGGATCACCGCGGCCCAGGCCTTCGTCCGGGCCGCGGTGGTGCACGCACTGGACCTCCCGCCCGCCGTCTTCTGGCGACTGGACGCCCGCCCCGCCACGGCCACCGAACTCACCGGCCGAACCGGCCGCTGGAACCTCCGCCTGGGCGTCCCGGACGCCGAGCCCGCCTCCTAGGACCTGTCCGGGGATCAAACCGGGCTCGATCCTGGGGACTCGGTACCGCCGGGGTGGTCCGGAGCCGCCCCGCCGGACCGGACGCCGATCGGCTTGCGGTAGCGGACGTATTCGTTCCTGCGCCGGTACCCGGCTGCGAGCAGCAGCTCCGTCGCATCCTTCTCGGAGGCCATGGCGTTCGCGCCGAACACGGCCGTCCGTGCGGTTCCATGGTGCTGCACGAGCCGACGGATGCGGGCCTCGGCCCAGTCCAGCATGGCCGAGCCGATGCCCGCACCGCGGTGCTCGGGCAGCAGGTAGCCGCGGTGCAGGTACAGCCAGGTCCCGTCCCGCACAGCCCAGCCGCACCGCGACCATCGCGCCGTGGTCCTCGGCGCCGCGATACGGCCGGAAGAGGCAGCTGGGCTGCCGTCCCGGCGAGCCGTTGCCGCTGCCGCCGTTCTCGCTCATGCCGAAGCCTCCCGCTCCGTCGGGCACGTGGTCAGCGAGCGTGGGCCGTGCCGGCCGGACGCCGGGTCCTAGGCGGTGATCCAGTCGCTGGTGGCGATGACCGGGGTCACGCCGTCGCGGTGGATGGTGCCCTCGATCAGGCCGTACATGCGGTCGGCCGCGTAGTAGACCTCGTTGTCGTTCTTGAGGCCGAAGGGCTCGAGGTCCACCAGGAAGTGGTGCTTGTTGGGGAGGTTCAGCCGGACCTCGTTGACCCGGGGGCAGTTGTCGAGGACCCGCTCGGCCATGGCGTTCAGCGTCTGCTGGAGCGAGTACGAGTAGGTCTCGGCGAAGGCCTCGAGCATGTGCTTGCGCACCTTCTTGTACGAGGCGTCCCAGTCGGTGGCCGGGTCGTCGGAGGCGAGCGCCGAATGCGCCCAGCGGGAGGTCACCTTGGTCGCCAGGATGCGGTCGTGCGCCTCCTGGAGGGTGGTGTACCTGTCCTTGATGAAGCCGTGGAACTCGGAGTTGGTGGAGTTCATCACCGTCAGGTCCTTCAGGCCGGAGATGACCTGGAGGCCGGTGGTCTCGCTGTAGGTGATCTGCGCGGTGCGCACCTCCTGGCCCTTGCGGACGAAGGAGTGCTGCTCCTTGCGGGTCGGCACCGGGATGCGGTCCCAGCCGTACTCCTCGATGCGGATCTGCGCCTCGCGGATCGGCGACTGGGAGGAGACGAAGTGCTTGGCGAGCAGGATCCCGAAGGCCTCGGGCGAGTCGACGCCGTGCTCCTTGGCGAAGGCGTAGACGGTGTTCTTCGTCGTGTCCGTCGGCAGGCAGTTGGCGTTGTCGCCGGTCAGGTGCACGTCGCGGAACTCGCCGCGGAGCGCGACCGAGACGTTGAGGTCGCGGATCTCGTGCCAGGAACCGTCGTTGCCCTTGCGGGTGACCTTGACGATGCGGTTCTCGGCCTTGCCGTACTGGTTCTGGGCCAGGACGTGCTTGCTCATGGCTGACTTCCTTCGGGTCTACGGAGTCCGGCTGACTGGATCCCGTACGCCCGGCGTCCGGCGGCCGTGCCGATCTGCTGCCCGGCCCGCCCCCCGCCGTTCGGTCCGCGAAGGACCGCCCCGGGACTGACGTGCATCCCGGTCCGTAGGTGCTGCTCCGGATTGCAACACGGCCGTCAGGGGTTCGGCCCGGCGCGGATCCTCCGAGACGGCCGCCGGTTCCTGGTGGGAACCGACGACCGGCCGGGGGCTCGTCCGGAGTCAGTCCATCAGCGCGTCGGTGACGGACAGGGCCTCGTCCAGCACCGCCAGCCCCTCCTTGGCCTCCGCCTCGGAGAGGGTGCACGGGGGCGCGATGTGGGTGCGGTTCATGGTGGTCAGCGGCCACAGCCCGCGCTCGCGGCAGGCCGCGGCGAAGGCGTTGACCGGCGCCATGGCCGCGCCGGCGGCGCCGTACGGCACCAGGGGCTCCCGGGTCTCCCGGTTGCGTACGAGCTCCAGCGCCCAGAAGGTGCCCAGGCCCCGCACCTCGCCCACGGAGGGGTGCCGCCCGGCCAGCTCCCGCAGCCCCGGGCCCAGCACCCGCTCGCCGATCCGGGCGGAGTGCCCGATGACGTCCTCCTCCGCCATGGTGGTGATGGTGGCGACCGCGGCCGCGCAGGCCAGCGGGTGACCGGAGTAGGTCAGGCCGCCCGGGTAGGGGCGGGTGGCGAAGGTGTCGGCGATCTCCGGGGAGATGGCCACGCCGCCGAGCGGGACGTAGCCGGAGTTGACGCCCTTGGCGAAGGTCAGCAGGTCGGGGGTGACGTCCCAGTGCTCGGCGGCGAACCACCGGCCGGTGCGGCCGAAGCCGACCATGACCTCGTCCAGGACGAAGACGATCCCGTACCGGTCGCAGAGCGCGCGCACCCCCGCCAGGTAGCCCGCCGGCGGCACCAGGACGCCGGAGGAGCCCGGGACGGTCTCCAGCACGATCGCGGCGATCGAGGACGAGCCCTCGAAGACGATGGTGTCCTCGAGGTGTTGGAGGGCCCGCTGGCACTCCTCGGCCTCGGTGGTGGCGTGGAAGGGCGAGCGGTAGAGGAACGGCCCCCAGAAGTGGACCGTGCCGGCCGTGCCGGTGTCCGAGCCCCAACGGCGCGGGTCCCCGGTGATGTTGATCGCCCCGGAGGTGGCCCCGTGGTACGAGCGGTAGGTACTGAGGACCTTGGGGCGGCCGGTGTGCAGCCGGGCCATCCGGACGGCGTTCTCGATCGCCTCGGCGCCGCCGTTGGTGAAGAAGATCTTGTCGAGCTCGCCCGGGGTGCGCTCGGCGATGAGGCGTGCGGCCTCGGAGCGCGACTCCACGGCGAAGCCGGGGGCCAGGGTGCAGAGCTTCCCGGCCTGCTCCTGGATGGCCGCGACCACCTTGGGGTGCTGGTAGCCGAGGTTGGTGTAGACGAGGGCGCTGGTGAAGTCGAGGTACCGGTTGCCGTCGAAGTCCCAGAGGTAGGAGCCCTGGGCGCCTTCGATGGGCAGCGGGTCGATCAGGGCCTGGGCGGACCAGGAGTGGAAGACGTGCCCCCGGTCGCCGGCCCGGACCCGGTCGCGGGCCGCCCGGCGGGCGTCGGCCACGGTGGGGGCGGTGGGGTGCGGCGCGTGCCGGGGGTCCTGCGCGTGCTCAGACAATGTGCCGGCCTCCGTCGACGGTGAGGACGTCGCCGGTGGTGTAGCCGGCGTTGACCAGGTACCAGGCGGCCTCGGCCACGTCCTCGGGGGTCCCGACGCGCTGCAGGGGGGTGTTGGCGGTGATCCAGTCCCGGGAGCTCTCCCAGACCTCGTCCGCGCCCTCGTACCAGGGGGTGTCGATCAGCCCGGGCGCGATCGCGTTGACCCGGATCCCGGGGCCGAGCTGGGAGGCCAGCAGGCGGGTCATGTGGTTGACCGCGGCCTTGGAGACCGCGTAGGGCACCGAACTGCCCAGCGCCCGGGTCGCCGACACCGACGAGACGTTGACGACCGAACCGGCCCCGGACGCCTTCAGGTGCGGCACCGCGGCCGTGGTCAGCTGCCAGGCGCCGATCACGTTCACCTCGAAGATGTCCCGCCAGGCCGCGCCGTCGGCCGCCTCCAGGTCGGACAGCGGGATGAAGCGCGTGGTGCCCGCGTTGTTCACCAGCACGTCCAGCCGCCCGAAGGCCGCCACCGCCTCGGCCACGATCCGCCGCGCGTCCGCCGCGTCCGACACGTCGCCCTGCACGTACACGGCCTCCGGCAGCTCCGCGGCCAGCGCCTTCCCCGCCGCCTCGCTGCGCGCCGAGTTCACCACGACCCGCAGGCCCTCGGCGGCCAGCCGGCGGGCGACGGCCGCTCCGATGCCGGACGAGGATCCTGTGATCAGCGCGACGCGACTCTCACTCATGCAGTGCCTCCGGGACGGTGCCGACGGGGTGCCGACGGGCTGGTCAGGAGCCGGGAAGCATAGCCGATGTACCGCTGTACGGAAATGTGTTTCCGACATACGGAATATGAAGGAGGTGTCGCGGCCCGGGCCGCCGCGTCAGAGGGCCGTCTCGAAGAAGGTCAGGTCCTCGATCAGCCGGGTCAGGACGGCGGGCGGCAGGGTCCCGCCGAGCAGTTCGCGCAGCTGGGCGGTGTGCGCCTGGAGGGCGCGGTGCAGCTTCTCCCGTCCCAGCGGGGTGTGCCGGAGCAGGAAGCCGCGGCCGTCCGCGGGGTCCGGTTCGCGGCTGATCAGGCCCTTGGCGAGGGCTCGCGCCACCAGGCGGGTGGTGCCGCTGGAGGTCAGGCCGATGGCCTCGCCGAGCGGGGCCGCCTGGGCGGTGTGGCCCGGCTGCTGCCAGAGCCGCAGCAGCAGTTCGAACTCGGGGCCCTCCAGGCCGGAGGCGGCGGCCATGACCGGCCGGGTGCGGTTGTGCAGCAGGTGCACCACGCGACTGAGGTGTCCCAGCAGGCGTACGCCGTCCGTCGCCGCCAGGGCCTCGATGCTCTCTCCCATGGGGGTCATCCTCGGCTATCGCCGGAGGTGGGGGTCTCCGGGCCCTTGAAAATATACCTGCCTGCGCAGGTATATTTGCGGGCATGACTGCTCCCCGACCCGCCGCCGGGCCCGCTGCCGTGTCTGCCGGGCCCGCCGGGCCCGCCGCCGAGCCGGCTGCCGCGGCAGCCGTCGAGCCGGCCGTCGGGTCGGGCTCCGTGCCGGGCCCCACCACGCCGGGCACGGCCGCCGGTGACGGCGCCGCGCCGCGTCCCGCGCTGCGGATGGTGCTGGTGCTCGGGGCGCTCTCCGCCTTCGGCCCGCTGAGCCTGGACATGTACCTCCCGGGCCTGCCGCAGCTCGCCGGGGACTTCGGCGCGAGCGCCGCCGACGCCCAGCTCACCCTCACCGCCTGCCTGCTGGGCCTGGCCCTCGGCCAGCTGGTCGCCGGGCCGCTCAGCGACGCGGTGGGCCGCCGCCGCCCGCTGCTCTGGGGGCTCGCGGGGTACGCCCTGGCCTCCGTCCTGTGCGCCTTCGCGCCCTCCGTCGGGGCGCTGACCGGGCTGCGGTTCCTCCAGGGCGTCGCGGGCGGCTTCGGCATCGTGATCTCCCGCGCCGTCGTCTCCGACCGGTACTCCGGGACCGCCGCCGCCCGCGTCTTCTCCCTCTTGATGGTGGTCAACGGCAGCGCGCCGATCCTGGCCCCGCTCTTCGGCGGCCAACTGCTGCGGCTGACCGACTGGCGCGGGGTGTTCTGCGCCCTGTCGGTCGTCGGCGCGCTGATCCTCGCGGGGGCGGCGCTGGTGCTGCGGGAGACCCTGCCGCCGGAGTCCCGCGGCGGTCGGGGGATCGGCGAGACCGTCCGCGGCTTCGGCCGGCTGCTGCGCGAACGCCGCTTCCTGGGCGAGACGTTCACCAGCGCCTTCGGGTACGGGGCCCTGATGACCTACATAGCGGGCTCGCCCTTCGTGCTCCAGCAGGTGTACGGCCTGAGCGCGCAGCAGTTCAGCCTCGCCTTCGGCGCCAACGCCCTGGGCATCGTCGTCCTCGGCCGGCTCAACGGCCTGCTGCTGCGCCGCCTTTCGATGCGGACCCTGGTCGGCTACGGCGTGCTCCTGCTGGTGTCCGGGGCGGCGCTGCTGATGACCTCGGTGCTCGCCGGGCTGGGGCCGGCCGGGGTGCTGCCCGCGCTGCTGCTGATCGTCTCCAGCATGGGCCTGCTGGGCCCCAACACCGCCGCCCTGGCCTTGCAGGGCCGCCCGCGCACGGCCGGTTCCGCCTCCGCGCTGCTGGGCCTGTGCCAGTACGCCCTCGGCGGGGCGGCCGCCCCGCTGGCCGGCCTCTCGGGCACCACCTCGGCCCTCTCCATGGCCGTGGTGATCGCCGTCTGCGCCGCGCTGTCGGCCCTGACCTACCTGTTCGTGGCCCGGCCCGGCACGTCCTCGTAGAGCGCGAACAGGCGGGGTTCGCCGGGTCCTCCCGGGAGCCGCCGCAGCCGCTCCCAGGCCTCGGCCGCCAGGGCCCTGGCCCGGGTGCCGGCCCAGTCCGCGGGCAGCAGCTCCGGCGGTAGCAGCGGGTCCGGTTCCATGGCCCGGGTGAACTCCGCCGCGAGCTCGACGGCGTACCGCAGACGCTCGACCGGGGTGGGCCCGGGCGCCGGGCCGTCCGCCGCCCCCGCGGCCCCGATCCGGGTCAGCCGGTCGTGGGCCAGCGCGGCCAGCGTCTCGTACCGCGCCGCGATCTCGGGCAGCGGCCAGAGCGCGGCGGCCAGTGCGGCCGGCTCCGAGGTGCTCCCGATCCGCAGGTCGGTGCTGGTCGCCCGGGTGAGCGCGGTCCGGATCCCGAGGCGTTCCGCGGCCTGCTCCACGTATCCCCCGATCGGGTGCGGGCTGACGTACAGCCCGCCCTGGACCGGGGCCGCGCCCAGCCGCAGCAGCTCCTCCCGCAGTGCGTCCCGGGCCGCCCGGGACTGCTCGGGGACCGCGAAGGCGAAGAGGTGCCAGCGGCCGTCCCAGGGCTCCGCCCCGGCGTCCTGCCGGTAGGCGAGGCGGACGAAGGCGGCGTCCGGGGCGAGCGCACCCGAGGTGTCGGCGACGGCCCGCAGCACGGCCTTGCGGCCCCGCCCCTCATGGGTGAACGCCCCCTCCGCGACCAGCCGCTTGATGCACAGCCGCACCTGCTGGTCGGTCATCCCGAGCGTGCCCGCGACCTCGTACAGCTCCTCGGCCGGCACGCTGCCGTCCGTCCGGACCAGGGCCTGGACGAGCAGCCGGGTGGGGATCTGCGGCGCCTCCGTATCGGTCATGCGACAACTGTAGTACGTTCAAAATAAAAACGATCGTTTCTCGTTCGATAGAAAGAGGTGGATCGATGGCGGGGACGGGGAGGGGGCGCCGCTGGTGGCGGGTGGTCCTGTGGGCGACGGCCGGGGTGCTGCTCGCCGGAGCGGTGCTGACCGGGCTGGCGGCCTGGCAGAACACGTACGAGCTCAGGGAGGAGCGGGTCCGCATCACGGCCGGCGGGCAGCCGCTGGACGCGGTGCTGGCACTCCCGCGGGGCGGGCGGGGGCCGTTCGGCCTGGTGGTCTTCGTGCACGGGGACGGGCCGGCGGACGCCACCCGCGACACCTACTACCGGCCCCTGTGGGAGTCCTTCGCCCGGGCCGGGTACGCCTCGCTGTCCTGGAACAAGCCGGGGGTGGCCGGCTCCCCCGGCGACTGGCTGGGGCAGAGCATGGATGACCGGGCCGCCGAGACGGCCGGCGCCGTCGCCTGGGCCCGCAGCCGACCGGAGGTCGACCCGGCCCGGATCGGGCTGTGGGGGGTCAGCCAGGCCGGCTGGGTGCTGCCGAGGGCGGCCGTCGACACACCGGGGGTGCGGTTCGTGATCGCGGTCTCGCCCGCGGTCAACTGGCTCCGGCAGGGCCGGTACGACACCCTCGCCGAGCTGACCGACCGGCACGCCACGAAAGAGGAGCGGCGCACCGCCCTGGAGCGCTGGGACGCCGGGGTGCGGGTGCTGCGCCGGGGCGGCTCGTACGCGGACTACCGGGCGGCGGTGCCCTCGGACACCGGGATGACCGCCCGGCGCTGGCACTTCGTCAGCCGTAACTGGACCGCGGACGCCACCGCCGACCTGCGCGCACTGGGCTGCCGGGGGATCCCGGTCCTCCTGGTCCTCGCCGGCCGCGACCGGAACGTGGACGTGGCGGAGACCGAGGCCGTCTACCGCCGCGAACTCCCCGCCGCGGCGCTGCGGGTGGCCCACTTCCCCGACGCCACCCACGGCCTCGCCCGGCCGGCGGTGGAGCACTCCGCCCTCACCGGCCTGCTGACGGCCCTCTTCGCCCCGCGGGAGATCTATGTGAAGGGCTACGCAGCCACGATGAGCCGGTTCGCCACGGCCGCGGGGGGCGGCTCCGCGACGCCCTCCGTGCGCGCCTGCCGGTCGCGACCGACGGCCGGCTCACCCTTTCCGCCCGCGCCTGGGCGGTCCGGGGCCGCCGGCCGGGCCCGGGGTGAAGGACCCGCTCAGGGGCGGAGGTTGGCGAGGTGCCCCGGTGTCAGGTGGCGCGCCAGTACCTCGAGCGCGTCGGCGACCTCGCGCACCGCGTCCGGTTCGGCACCGCCGAGGGCCGCCGCGAGCGCGGCCTCGATGGTGGTCGAGCGGACCTGCGCCACCCGCTCCGAGGGCTCGGCGGCCGGACGCACCAACTGGCGGCGGCGGTCCCCGGGATCCGGAGCCGTGACCACCGAGCCGGCCTCCTTGAGCCGGGCCACGGCCGTCGAGACCTGGCTCTGCGGCAGTCCCGTGCGCTCGGCGATCTCGCCGATGGCGCTGTCCGGGTGGGCCACGATGTCGCTCAGCGCGACCAGTACGGCGCGCGTGCCGCCGCCCCGGGTGCTGCCGGCCTCGGGGGCGGGCATGGCCTCCTCGCCGATCTTCATCAGCGTGCGGCCGAGCAGGAAGAGCTGCACCCCGTTCATGGCACTCATCGCAGTCATGGCCCCGACCGTACCCGCAACGCATCCAACCCGATGCATCGCGCGGGATTCATCGAACTCGATCCATCGGTATTGATGCATCGAATTCGATGGGATACGGTGAAGGCGTCGAAGGAGATGCCGGCGATCGGGCCGGCCATCCGGAGGGGGATTTCCGATGACCACGCCCACGCACGCGCCCACGCGCACCGCGTCCGCACCCGTACCCGCGGGGGAGACCGCTCGCGCCACGACCGCCGGCCCGGCTCCGCGTTCCGGCCGCCTGGCCGTCCCCGGTGCCGAGCTGTACTACGAAGTCCGCGGCAGCGGGCCCGTGTTGCTGATCGCCCAGAGCGGTGAGGGGGACGCCGGCCGGAGCGTGGACCTCGTGGACCGGCTCGTCGAGCGGTACACGGTGATCACGTACGACCGCCGCGGACTCTCCCGGAGCGTCCTCGCCGACCCGCGGGCCGCGCTGGGCCCGGCGGTCCACGCCGAGGACGCCCACCACCTGCTGGCCGCGCTGACGGACGGGCCGGTGGCCGTACTCGGCCTCAGCATCGGCGCCGTCATAGGCCTCCACCTGGCTCTGCGCCATCCGGAGCAGGTGCACACGCTCATCGCGCACGAACCGGTCGCGCCCGCCCTGTTGCCGGCCGCCGCCCGGGACCACCACCGCGGTGAACTGCTCGAGCTGCGCGAGCTGTACGAGCGCGAGGGCCTGGCGGCAGCCTGCCGGGAGACGGCGAAGGTGCTGGGCATCGACCCCGGATCCACCGACCGGGAAGCCGGCCTGACGGAGCATCCGGTCGACGCCCGGCGGGTCGCGAACTTCCACCTCTTCTTCACCCGCGAGCTGGCCGGCATCGCGGCCGACCCGCTCACCGCCGAGCAGGTGCGGGGCCTGCGGGGCGGCCCGGTCCGGATCGTGCCGGTCGCCGGCCGGACCACCCCGAGCGAGGTCTTCGACTACCGCTGCGCCGAGGAGCTGGCGGCCCTGCTGGGCACCGCCCCCGCCGAGTTCCCCGGCGGTCACAACGGCAACCTCGCCCACCCCGCCGCCTACGCCGCCCGCCTGCGCGAGGTCCTTGACCGCATATGACCCTCCGCCGGGAGGCGGCCGAGCGCGCGGGCGGCGCACGCGACGGGGGTGCGGGCGGCGTCGGGAGCCCGGCCGGGGCGGGGCGGCGGGCCGACGGGTTGGCGGGGTGAGGGTGAGGGCGGGGGTGTCGGCCGGTGTCGGCCGGGTCGTCTCCGGAAGAGGCGGGTTAGGACAGGTAGCCGCCGTCGATGTCGAGGACCGCGCCGGTGACGAAGGAGGCCGAGGGGCTGGCCAGGAAGGTCACGCCGGCCGCGATCTCCTCCGGCCGCCCGAAGCGGCCGAGGGCGTTGGCCGACCGCTGGGCCTCGGCGGTGGGGCCCTCCGGGGGGTTCATGTCGGTGGCCACCGACCCGGAGCGGACGACGTTCACCGTGATTCCGCGCGGTGCCAGGTCCCGGGCCGCGCCCTTGCTGAAGGCGACCACGGCCGCCTTGGTCGCGGCGTAGTCGGCGAGCCCGGGGGAGCCGGGGCGGGCCGAGAGGTTGGACCCGACGGTGACGATCCGGCCGCCGTCGGCCATCACCTTGGCGGCGGCCCGGATGCCGGAGGTCACCCCGCCGAGGTTCACGGCCAGTTGGTGCTCCAGCGCGGCCGCGTCGCCCTCCTCGTCCACCCGTGCGGCGGCGATCACCCCGGCGTTGTTGACCAGGACGTCCAGCCGTCCGAAGTCGGCGGCGACGGTCTCCACCAACTCCGCCACCTGCGCGGGGTCGGCCTGGTCCGCCCGGTAGGCGGCGGCCCGTACGCCGGCCTCCTCCAGGGCTCCGACCACCGCGGCCGCCCGTCCCGCGGAGGCCGCGTAGCTGATCGCGACGTCCGCCCCCTCGGCGGCCAGCGCCCGTGCCGTGGCGGCTCCGATGCCGCGCGAACCCCCGGTGACGAGCGCGACCTTGCCGTTCATGCTCCCCATGACCCCTCCTTGAATACCGATCGGTACAGAATGAGAGGACGGTACTATATCGATCGGTACACAATCAACGAGAAGTGTGGAGGGAGCGCCGATGCCCACCGGTCGCCCACGCGAGTTCGACCTGGACGAACGCCTCGACCGCGCCATGCGCGTCTTCTGGCGCCTGGGGTACGAGGGCGCCGGGATGGCCGAGCTCACCGAAGCCATGGGGATCAGCCGGCCGAGCCTCTACGCCGCGTACGGCAACAAGGAAGAGCTGTTCCGCAAGGCCGTCGAGCGGTACGCGGCCGGCCCGGCCCGGCATGTCGACGAGGCGCTGCGCGAGCCGACCGCGCGCGCCGCCGCGGAGCGCCTGCTGCGCGGCGCCGCCGAGGTCACCACCTCCCCGGACAACCCCTCGGCGGGCTGCCTGATCGTCCAGGGGGCCCTGGCGACCGGCACCGCAGCGGCCGGCCCCCGCGCCGAGCTGGCCGCGCGCCGTCGCGAGACGGAGGAGCTGCTGCGGGAGCGGTTCGAGCGGGCCCGCGAGGAGGGCGAGCTCCCGTCGGACGCGGACCTGGCCGACCTGGCCCGCTACGTCACCACCGTGGCGTACGGCCTCTCGGTCCAGGCCGCCGACGGCGCCACCCGCGCCGACCTGCTGCGCACCGTGGACACCGCACTCCGCTGCTGGCCCACGGCCTAACGGCCGGAAGCAGAATCGGGTCCGGGAGCTGGCCCGGGTTCGGGTCCGGGATCGGGTCCGGACCCGGGTTCCTGGTCGGGGGACTCCAGGCGGTGCATGCCCACCTTGGCGGCGCCGACCAGGATCTTGGCCACCCCGCCCACCACGACCAGGTCGGCCACCATCTGCGCGGTGACCAGGGCCCGGCCGACCTCCGCGACCGGGGCGATGTCCCCGAAGCCGACGGTCGCGAAGACCGCGACCGTGAAGTACAGCGCGTCCGTGCGGTCCAGCGGTTCGGAGAAGGCCCCGGGGTCCTCCAGGGCCAGCAGGTAGTAGGAGGCGGCGAAGAGCACCAGGAACAACGGAATAGCGGTGATCAGGGCCTCGACGGCGCGCAGTCGGGGATGCTCCGCGCGGGTGATGGCGGCGACCTGCCAGGCCACCACCCCGCCGAAGAGGACCAGCCCGAGCAGCAGCATCCCGAGGCTGAGGGCGCCGAAGCCGCGGTCCAGCGGGGCCACGTAGTAGAGCAGGGTGATCAGGCTCGCGGTGGCCACCGACCCGAGCAGCCGGCCGGCCATCGCCCGCCGTTCCCGGCGGTCCCGGGGCCCGCCCTGGCTCGCCACCCCGTCAGCTCGTCAGTCCGTAGAGGGACCGGCTCACCAGCCACAGCCCCAGACCCAGGCAGGCCACCACGACGGCGGGCTCCTTGTGCGCCGACAGCCAGGCCCGCAGTCGGGCCAGCGCTCCGCGGGCGCGGTCGGGGGCGAAGACCATGTACAACTCCATCGCGAGCAGGCTGGCGGTGGCGAGCAGGCAGAAGCCCATCAGGGCCAGGTAGGACGCGAGGTGGTCGAGGTCCGCCTTGACGACGGTGGCCGCCCCGGCCCCGACCATCCCCCACGGCTGGAGCAGGACGGCCAGCCCCGCCGCGGACCAGAGTCCGGCCCGGTCCACCCGTTCCATGGCGGAACTCCCCGCGCCCTTGCGGGTCTTCACCCGGTCGCCGCGCGTGCGGCGGCGGTGCGCGGCGTAGCCGACGAGCCCGGCGCCGATGGCCAGCTTGACCGCCAGGGCGGCGGTGGACGGGGGCGAGCGGTGGACCAGCGGTTGACCGCCGGTGATGAGCAGCACCGAGGCGATCACCGCGACCAGGCAGCCCAGCCACGCCAGGATGAAGGCGAGCCCCTTCCAGACTCCCCGGGGCGCCGAGAGCACCAGCACGAAGGCCATCACGGGCAGCGGGTACAGCGTGATGACCAGCCCGATCACCAGCAGGTCGAGCAGCACCCGCCCATCCTCACCCGGGCCCCTCGGGCGGGCAAACGATGACCTTCCCGACATGCGGCTTCAATTCCGCACAGGTATGAAGGAGACATGGACGACTATCCGCTGCTGAACCTCTTCTGGACGATGCTCTGGCTGTTCCTGTGGATCATGTGGTTCTTCCTGCTGTTCAAGGTGATCAGCGACATCTTCCGGGACCACAGCCTCGGCGGCTGGGGCCGGGCGGGCTGGCTGATCCTCGTCCTCCTCCTGCCGTACCTGGGCGTCCTCGTCTACCTGATCGCCCGCGGCCGCAGCATGGGCGAGCGGGACGTGAAGCAGGTCAAGGAGCAGGAAGAGGCCTTCCGCACCTACGTCCGCAAGGCCGCGGCGACGGATCCACCCGGCTCGGCCGCCGAGCTCCACGCCCTCTCGGCCCTGAAGGACAAGGGTGACCTCACCCAGGAGGAGTTCGATCGGGCCAAGGCCAAACTCCTCGCCTGACCCGGACCCTTGGTGCGGGGCTAATCTGGTCGCACGGCGCGGGGTCGTTCGCCCTCACTGCGAATGAGGGCGAGCGGCCCCGCGCTGCTGTCCCGGTGGCCGGATCGGTGGCCGGATCGGTGGCCTGCGGTGGGGTGGAGGGGGTGCCCGGCGGTGGCCGAAAGGCGGCTGGGGAGTCAGGGGTGCGCTGTGGAGCGGCCCCTGACAGGCTGGCATACTGCACGCGTATAGCCCTTCGCGCATCCCCCGTCGCGAAGGGCTATACCCGTAGGTGGGCGCCGGCGGCAGACGCGCGGCGTCCGCACGGGCAGGGGACTCCCCTGTGGTCCCCTGACCGTGTTTTTTGCAGTTAACAGTGACGTAGAGTGTTTACGCAAGCCCGGACGCTTGCGCCGGTGCGTGATGCGAACAGTGGGTAACCGGATGGACAACGGCGAAGACCGCGTGCCCGAACTGCACTCGCTGCAGCAGAAGGTCGAGTACATGCTGGAGAAGACCTTCCCGGGCCAGAAGGTGTCCGGCCGGACCTTCGCCGAGCTGGTGAAGGAACGCGGCGGCGCGCTCTCGCACAGTTACTTCTCCAACATCCTGGCCGGCAAGGTCACCCAGCCCTCTGAAGACATCCTCAAGGCGCTCGGACTCGGCTTCGGAGTGGACTGGCGGTTCTTCAAGGAGGAGTCGGAGGTCGTCGGCGACGTGGTCGCCGGACTCCAGTTCCTCGCCAAGCGCCGCACCGGCGAGATCAGCGGCGTGGCCGGCCGGGGTGTCGAGGACGACGGACTGCCCGCGGAGCTCCTGGAGTTCGCGCTCTCCCTGCTGGCGGACACCAAGGCCAAGCAGCGGTCCGAGACCGCGCCGGACGGGGAACCCGGCCCCGGGGCCTGACCCGGTCGCCGCCCCGGGGCCGCACCCCAGAGCCCGCCGCCACGCACCGAACGCCGGCCGCCACCCGACGCACCGCCCCCACGCGCCCCGGTGGCAGCGGGGGGCGCGTTCGTTAAACTCGCGGATCGCCCGTCACACACGCGTGACGACGACCAAGAGGCCCCCATGTCCCTGCGTGAACTGCGCAAAGAGTGCGAAGCCGGCCTGGCCGAGCTCCCCATACCCGCCCCCTTCACCATCGAGGCACTGGTGGCGAACATGGAGGCGGCCCGCGGTCGGACCATCGTCCTCCAGGAACTGCCCGAGCGGCTGGCCCGCGTCAACGCCGCCTGCGGACTGCGGCTGAAGTCCGGCGGCACCAGCTACGTGCTCTACCGCCGCCGCCCTACGGCGTACCAGACGCAGCACGTCATCCTGCACGAGCTGTGCCACGAGTGGTTCGACCACGGCACCACCCTGGACGCCGACCAACTCCGGCGGCTGCTGCCGGTCTTCGACACCTCGCTGATCACCCGGGTGCTCTCCTCCGACACGGTCCAGGCCCGGGCCCAGTACGACACGCACGACGAGCGGATCGCCGAGTTCGGCGCCTCCCTGATCCCGCGCATGGCCCGCGACGTGACCAGCGACGACATGGTCGGCCGACTGGCCAACTCGCTCTCCCGGCCGGTCGCCCACCGCCGCCGGCCGTTCTCCCCCCGCTCCCTCTTCCGCCGCACGGCGCCACCCGCCGGCCCCGCCGGGGGATCCGCCGACGGATCCGCGGCCCCACCCGCAGACCACCCCGAGGAACTCACGTGAGCGCGCTCGACCTCGCCGGCTACTTCATAGCCGGCCTCATGACCGCCGTCGCCCTGTGGCGCATGCCGGCCGCACTCTGGGGCGACGAGGAGGACAAGCGCCGCCGCGCCCTGTGGGGTTGTTACGCCGGCTTCGCCGTCGCCCTGTGGACCAAGACGCAGGTGGTCCGGACGAGCCTCAACAACAGCGACGTGGTGGACCTGGCGGTGCTGATCAAGCACTACACCTCCACCATCGCCATCCTGGCGATCCTCAGCTACATCGTCGCCATCTACGGCCACTACCCGGAGGACGGCGAGGTCCCGCGGCACGTCCGCTTCGCCCGGCTGGTCCAGCAGGTGGCCGCCAAGGCCTCCGTGGTCACCCTCGTCCTGCTGACCGTGCTCTTCTTCACGGTGGTGGACCGCTCGGTGCCCGCGGACCGGTTCGTGGCCGAACACGCCGGCCAGTGGGGCGCCACGCTCTACATGAGCGTCTTCTACCTGTACCTGGGCGCCGCGTCCGCGGTCTGCGCCTACCAGTGGGCGCTGGCCACGGCCGACGCCAAGCTGCCGCACCTGCGCATCGGCCTGGGCATGATGACCTTCGCGATGTTCATCGGCGTCGGCTACACCCTCAGCCGCACCCTGTTCCTGTGGATCAGCGTGGTCGACCGGCCCGGCGAGAGCTTCGCCCTGCACTTCGACGAGGTCACCGAGGCCGCCCAGGTGGTCCTCTTCGCCTTCTTCGCGCTCGGCGCCTCCCTCCCCGCCTTCAGCAAGGGCTGGCGGCGGGCCCGGCTGTGGCGGGCCCAGGTGCAGTTGCACCCGCTGTGGCGCGAGCTGATGACGGCCTTCCCCGACCAGCCCTTCGCTCCGCCGGCCTCGCTCACCCGTGAGCTGACCCGCTTCGACACCCCCGCCGACCTGCGGGTGGACCGCTGGTCGGCGGACATCGCGGACGCCGTCGAGAAGCTGCGCCACTACGTGCCGGACAGCCTGCTCACCGCCGCCAAGGAGGCCGCCGCGGGCGAGCGGGCCGACCCGGAGCAGGCCGGCGCGCTCGCCGACGCCCACTGGATCAGGGCGGCGCTGGTCGCCAAGGCGGAGGGGGCGCCGGCCGGCCGGGCAGCCGCCTTCGAGACCAAGCACGCCACCGACCAGGACGGCGAAGTCGCCTGGCTGGTCAGGGTGGCCGCGGCCTACACGTCCATCCCGGAGCAGCGCACCCGCGCCGTCCTGCAGTCCTGCCTGGAGCCCAGCGCATGAGCGTCACCGACAGCACCACCGGCACCGGCCCGACCGGGGGCGGTCCGGTCACCGCGGCGGCCCGCCTGGTCACCGACGTCCTGCAACCCCGCAACGTCCTGCTCGTCGGCATGCTCGGCATCGGCTGGGCCGCGTCCGGGCGTTGGACCGGGCTGCTCTGGGGTCTGCTCGGCGCGCTCTGCGCCGGGCTGGTCCCGGCCGGCTACATCGAATGGGAGCGCAAGCGCGGCACCTGGGGCGACCGGCACGTGGTCGACCGGACGCAGCGGGCGCCCATCTTCTTCGTCATCCTCGGTTCCCTCGGCACCGGTTCGCTGGTGATGGTCCTCGGGGGCGCGCCCACGCCCATCCTGGTCGCGATGCTCGGCCTGTGGGTGATGACCATCGGGCTGCTCGCCGTGAACACCGTCTGGAAGATCTCGGTGGACTCCGCGGTGGCCTCGGCGGTGGTGGCCCTGCTGGCCGCGGTGCACTCGCCGTGGTGGCTGCTGGGGTACGTGCTCACGGTCGCGGTCTGCTGGTCCCGGGTCGCGCTGACCTACCACACGGTCGCCCAGACCGTGGCGGGTGCCGCCCTCGGCGCCGCCACCACGGCCGCCTTCCTCTTCGTCTGAGCCGGCCGGGCGGGCCCGGGCGGGCGGGCCCGGGCCCGGTCGCGGTACGGCAGCGGGGCCCCGGAGGAACTACTGCACCATCTGCCGCCCCACCGGAGCAGCGAGCCGGACCGCCGGTGAATACAATCGGCTCCCATGTCGATGCCTGACGAGTTGCTCGTTGACGTCGCCACCATGGTGGAGTCCGGGCAGAGCAATCAGATGTCCCTGACCGTGGTGACCGGCGGTGCTGTGATCACGGGACGGCTGGCCCCCGAGGCCGTGTGGCGCGAGCGGGTGTCCGAGGTGCTGGCGGAGTCGTCCCGGCTGCGGGAGTTCGCCAAGACCTTCACCGCGGCGGGGCGCCGCGAGGGGCCACCCACCCATCTGCACTTCCACGTCGCCCGCATCCTGCAGGGCATGGTGGGGATCCCCGAGACGGGCGGGATGTACCGCGTCTCGATCGCCGACGTCACCGCCTGGACGATGGGCGACTTCAGCTACTCGGACCACTGACCGGACGCGCGCGGCAACGCCCTCCCGGCACGCGGGAGGGCCCGGCCGGAGCGTGCCGGCCGGGCCCTTCGCCGTGTGGGTGCCCGCGGGCACCCGTCCCGCGGTCAGGAGACCTCGTGGCCGCCGAGCAGTGCGTCCGCCTGCTCCCGCGGGCTGAGCACGTCCGCGGCCGGGGCGGTCCCGGGAAGGCCGCGGCAGGTGAAGCCGAGCTTGGTCATGGCCCGGACGACCTCGCCCGCGGTGAAGTCGCGGCGGTCCTGGCCGGTGACCACCTGGCCGACCTGCTTGACCGGGTAGGTGCGGCGCCCGATGATCACGGACTCGCCGGTGATCTCCTCGGGCGTGACGCCCTTCATGGCCTCCAGGACGCCGGCCTTGGTCAGGTCGAAGGGGAAGCGGGCAATGACACAGCGCATGAGGCCTCACATGAAAAGTGGGGAAATTGCGGGAACGGCCCGAGCAGAATGCGGTTTCGGGTGCCGACTCGATGGGAAGAGAAGGCCGCGCGGAGGTGACGGAAATACGAACGGAATTCCGGGGTGCCGCGGTCCGGTGGCGCGGCGGCCGGATTCCCGGACCGCCGTCCCGCCCCGGGGCCGCCGTGAAATGCGCGTGGCCGGGGCCGGCACCCCGAGGGGTGCCGGCCCCGGCCACGTCGTGCGCGTCGGTGTCAGGCGGGGACGATGTTCTCCGCCGTCGGGCCCTTCTGGCCCTGCGCGATGTCGAAGGTGACCTTCTGGCCCTCGCGGAGCTCGCGGAAGCCCTGGGCGGCGATGTTCGAGTAGTGGGCGAACACGTCGGCGCCGCCACCCTCCTGCTCGATGAAGCCGAAGCCCTTTTCCGCGTTGAACCACTTGACGGTGCCGGCAGCCATGTCTTTTCTCCTCTGGGCAGTGCATCGGCATCCGATATGACGAATACCGCGTCGCCGCGATGATGCCCTGCCAGGGGTACCAAAACTGCAACCGGATTCGACGTTAGCACGGCGTCGCGGATCGGGTGCGGGAAATTGTTGTTTCTGCGCGGTCGCCGCAAAAAGCCTCCGGGCGGGGGCGGTCACATCCTCACACCGCGACCACAGGTATTCCGCCGCGGCGGGGCGGGCCCGGCCCGTGGTGCCCGCGGTCCGCGGAGCCGGGTAACGTCGTGGCCATCGTCTTCACCGGGAGAACCCGTGACCAAGAGCAAGAACATCAACAACCCCATCGGCCAGGGCGGCGGCCAGCGCAAGCGGCTGTCCCGCGCCGAGCGGGCCGCCAACGGCCCGCACCGCAACCTCGACCGCCGGGGCGCCGCCGACCAGAAGGCGGAACTGGTGCGCAAGATGCGCGAGAAGGCCGCCGTGGCCGAGGGCGCCGACCAGCCGGACGGCGACACCCCCCAGAGCTGACCCGTACAACCTTCCGGCCGTTCGGGGGTCTCGAATGGGTGGGCGCACGGTGCGCCCGACGCCTTCGGGAGGAATGTTCGTGCCCCTGGCCCGTTCGACGCGGCGCCGGCTCGCCGGCTCCGTCACCACTGTTCTCGCCGTCACGCTCGGGACGACCGCGGCGGTCGTCCCCGCGTACGCCGCCCCGCCGGCCGCCGGGGTGCCCGCCGCCGAGGCGGCTGCGGCCGCAGCCGCGGCCCCGGTCGTGTACCCCAAGGGCGCCAAGCTCTCCGGGGCCGGGGTCACCGGCTTCCTGACGACCTCCCCCGCGGGCATCACGTCCTTCCACCGCTACTCGGACGGCGGCGGTCAGGGCTACGACGGCCCCGTCCACCTGCGGTCCACCGCGACGGCCGACTTCCTGGTGTTCCCGGGGCACTACGCGATCACCCAGCGGGCCATCGGGCGCAACGGCATCCTCCAGGTCCCCGTCGGTTCCCGGCCGGGTGACGCGCGGTGGGCGGGCGCCGCGGGCGACGCCGTCTTCACGACCGCCGACACCCCGGCGGGCACGGTGCTGCGCAAGTACGTCGACGAGGCGCCCGTGGTGACGGTCACCGGCCTGCCCGCCGACGCGACCGCCGTCATGGTCAGGCCCGCCACCACCGCCCAGGCCATGGTCACCTACACGCAGGGCGGACAGAGCCGGTGGGGCCTGCTCGACCTCGCCACCGGCGTCCTGGTCCCCGGCGCCTCCGCGACCCGTCCGCAGGCGTTCTCCCCGACCCGGACGGCCTGGTCCGCCGCCTCGGCGACGGACCGGGGCCCCCGGGTCCTCGTCGCGGACCGGGCCACCGGCGCCGTCCAGGAGGCCCCGGTACCCCAGGAGCCCTCGCAGGGCCTCCTCCAGGTCGGTCTGGCCGGGGACTGGGTCGTGTACGCGCAGAAGGACGGCATGGACCTCGGCGGGCCCAACGCCCACCAGGCCGTCACGGCCCACCACCTGACCACCGGGACCACGGTCAAGGTCCTCGACCACGCCCACGAGTTCACCGCCGCGCCCGACGGCAGCCTGTACGTCCGGGGCGGCCTGGTCGGCCGGGGCGAGGGCGTGTACCGGCTCGCGGACACCGGCGGCGACTCCCTGTCGGCCGAGCAGGTCGCGGCGACCGGCGAGCCCACCGAGGTCGTCGCCACGGGCGCCACCGTGCCGCCCGCGGTGCTCGACCTGGACCGGACCGACGGCTTCGACTTCAGTTGGACGTTCTCGCGGGAGGTGCGGGAGTCCCGGCTCGTCGTCCGCCACGTGCGGACCGGCCGGACCCACACCATGACCTCGCAGGCCGGCACCGCGGCGCCGGTCTTCGGCTGGAACGCGAACAACTGGGACGAGGACGTCCCCAACGGCGCGTTCACCTGGGAGCTGACCGCCGAGCCGGCCAACGGCATCGGACCCGCCGTCACCGCCCACGGTGGCTTCACGGTCGTCCGCGCGGCCCAGCCGCACGACTTCGACGACGACGGCAGCCCCGACCTGCTCAGCCGGGACTCCGCCGGCCGGCTGTGGCGGACCGGCCTCTTCTACCGCCCGATCGACACGGGACGAGGCATCCACGAGGCCGGGGCCAGGACCTCCCTCGGGACGGGCTGGGGCGGCTACGACCGGCTCGAGGCTGCCGGGAACCTGGGCGGCACGCCGGTCGGCGACCTGCTGGCCCGCGACCGGTCCGGCGTGCTCTGGCTGTACCAGGGCAAGGGCACCGGCGGCTTCGCCACCCGCGTGAAGGTGGGCGGCGGCTGGCAGGTCTACGACAAGATCACCGCCGGTGGCGACCTGACCGGCGACGGCCGCACGGACGCGCTGGCCACCGACGCGTCCGGCGCCCTCTGGCTCTACCGCGGCACCGGGAACGCCACGGCGCCCTTCCTGGCCCGCAGGAAGATCGGCAGCGGCTGGGGCGTCTACAACGACGTCACGGCCGTCGGGAACATCGCGGGCGCCCCGGCGGGCGACCTGGTCGCCCGCGACAAGGGCGGTGTGCTGTGGCTCTACCTGGGCAGGGGCGACGGCACCTTCGCGTCCCGGGTGAAGATCGGCGGCGGCTGGAACGCCTTCCGTCCGCTGATCGCCGCCGGCGACGCGGACGGCGACGGCCGCCCGGACCTGATGGCCCTCGGCACGGCCCGCCAGACGCCCCGGCTGTACAAGGGCACCGGCGACTGGAAGGCGCCGTTCCGGACCGGCGAGGCCATGTACCTGGACCATGTCACCGCGAACACCGCGGACTTCGTGTTCTGACCCGCCCGCACCGGGCGCGGCCGGCGCCGCCCCCGCACCCCGCCGGACGGCGGGGGCGCCGGCCCGCGATCCCCGCCGACCGGCGGGTGCCGCCCCGGCCCGCGATCCCCGAGGATCGTGGCACCGGCGGCGCACGCCGTCCGGTGCCCGTCCGAGGAGATCGCCACCCCCGTAGTGGCGGGAGGGTGATCCGATGTCCGACCGCACGCCCGGGCCGGGGTGCTGACGTGGCGGCGGACGCCATGGTCGAGCACGAGTGCGTGCGGGCGGCCTGGGAGGGCTGCCGGGTCCTGGACCGCGGGGCCTCCGAAGCGGAGTACCGCCTGGTGCGGCAGCACGTCCGGCTGGCGGCGGCCGTCCACGGCGTGCAGGAGCTGCGCCGGGCCACGGTCTTCCTGATCGGGGTGGTCGTCGCCGGGCTGACGGCGGGCCTGGACCGCGGGGCGCGCGCCGCCCGCCTCGACGGGCTGGTCGCCCTCCTCCCGCACGCGGTGCGCAGGCTGGCGGGTCTGGAGCTGGGCGACCGGACGCAGGTGCCCATGGTCGTGGGCGTGTTGGCCGCGGCCACGATGGACCTGGACGTCGTGGCGTGGCGGGACGGGTTCGGCGAGATCTCCCCGTCGGAGGGCCTGCACCACCACTTCACCCTGTGGCTCCTGGCCGATCTCCACGACTCCCTCCTCGCCCACCCCGGCGCCACCGACACCCTCGTCCGCACCACCCTCGCCCGCCGGGAGACACCACTCACCTGACCCGTCCGGGCCGGCAACGCCGGGTCGCGGGCGCGACGGGTGTGTCGTGCGCCGGATGAAGGATTCTCCTTCGGCCGGTGGTGATCGAATACGTCCGCGACCGGTCTGCCCGGGTGCCCGGCCCTCGCGTACGGCGTGGCCGCAGACGTGCGCCCGCGCCGATTCCGCCCCCTCCGACGTAAGGAACTCCCGTGCGCCTCCGCCGTCTCACGCCCGCCCTCGCCGCGCTCGCCCTCGCGCTGGCCCTGCCCGGCTCCGCCCACGCGGCCACCGGCACCTTCACCGCCCACTTCTTCGCCGGCGGTGACGATCAGACGGCCGAGCTGACCGACCCCGCCGACGACACCTGCCACGACCTGGCGGACGACTCCGGCGCCAGCGGCGCCATCAGCTCCGCCGAGAACGCCACCGACGCGACCGCCACGCTCTACGACAACGACGGCTGCACCGGCACCACCACGGTCCTCGCCCCGGGCGCAAACGCCGGCGACACCGGCTTCCGCTCGGTGAAGTTCACCACCGCGACAACCTGACCCGAGTGCCCAGGGGCAGACGAGCCTCGTCGGGACTGCGATTGATCGCTGGAGGGAGTATCCGACGGCTGTCGACGCCAAGCGTGCCTGGAAGAAGTCCCCTGCCCCTGGTGCCTCTGGACTCACTGCGAGCGGGGTATGCATTTGGCATATCCCCTTCACGGTTTCCAGAGTGTCGCCGCAATTTCAAGACATCGCCTGCAGCAGCCTCTTGGCCATCTATGATGCTCACTCGATGGGCGCGCGACGGGGGGTCGATGACGACGCAATCATCTTCCGAAGGCATCATGGCTGATGAGCGTGAACGCATGCTGGACACCGTGTTGGGGCCGGTCAGTGAGGCGTACTACGCCGAGCGCGTCCGATCAGGCAGCGGGGCACGGGCCCGGGCGCAGGCGGCCCAGTCCACCGTCACGTTGTTTGCGGGCGGCATCGTGGCGGCGCTGACCTTCACCCAGCTCGCTGACCGGCCATTGAGTACGCAGGTGGTCGGCGTAGGAGCGGTGGCCATGTGGCTGTTTGCCGCCGTCCTCTATCTGCGTGCAGTGGCGCAGCCGGTGGGGGCCTTGGCCGGGCCCAGCCATGCGCGCGACCGGTTGGACCTGCTCAACGCTGTGCTGAAGAGGGCTGACGACGAAGCCGCGCAGGTCGACAAGCGACAGAAGCATGCGAACTGGGTGGTCATGGGGGCGTTGGCCGTCAGTGTGCTCACGATCGGGCTCGCGGCGATCGGTGGGCCGAAGGAGGAGAAGGCATCCGGATCGGTTGTCGTATCACCTGCCTATGTGCAGAGCGTCCGGGCGTTGTGTGCCAAGAAGGGCGGGCAGGTGATCGGCGGCCAGATCGACAAGGCCTCGCTCGGCAGTCCCTTTCTGAGCATCACGGTAACCTCCGAGGAATGCGGCGGTAAAAAGGGCGAGGAAACAGAGCTGGTGATTCCTAAGTCCGCCATCCAGGCAATTGCAATGGAAGGGGAATGACCATCGAAACGGGTGCAGTCCTCCATCTCTTGTGCTTTACACCGCTTGTCCAGCGCGAATCCGCGCTCGAGACCGTGCGATCCGTTCACGCCAGACACGATCGAATAGACGGCATCCTCGTGCTGGGCTCCTGCGCCGACGAGCCGCGACACGTGACTCCTGCCGAGACCGATGACTTCCTCGACATCGTGATGTTGGAGTGCTTGGAGGCCGGCGCAGAGCGGTTACCTCCCGTGGTGCCCGTGCCGGGACGGCACGACGTCCGCCGGCTCGGCCCCGGCCACGGAATGCTCACCAAAGCGCTCACCCGCTATTGGAGCGACACGGAGCGAGGGCTGTGGCGGGGTGATGAGGCGGACATCGTCGAGGCCCTGCGCGATGCCGCGTTGTCCGACTTCGTCGCGTGGTCCGAACCCCGTGCGACCTTTCCGCAATGGCGATCGGGCGTTCTGCCGGGCGAGGGCTCCGTCAGGCTCGGGACGAGCGCTGGCACCCTCGGCCTCGTCGTCGCGAACACCGTCTTCCGCATGGCGGTACCCGACAGCACTGCCGACATGGCCACCTGCACCTCGGGACAACTGGACAGCGCGGTCGGTGATGAGTACCTCAGTTGGGCCGGCGCGAACGACCTCACGCTCGTGGTCGCGGGCCACTCTGCGGTCGTTCCGAAGGCACTGGCACCTGTGCTGCCGAAGACCGTGCTGATCGCTCCCGACGGTGAGTCCGACCGGTCCGGTTCGGCCTCGCGGTGGCTGGTCACTTCTCGTGGTACGACGCGCCAGCACAGGCTTCTGCGGGTGGAGTTCGCGGGTGCCGGACGACCGAAGGTCCGTGATCTCGCAGCGCCCCCCGCTGAGCAGCCGGTCCCCCTGCCGAGTCCCAGGCGCATCGTCAACCTCGCCGCGGTGGCCGGCCAGACCGCACAGGCGGCTTACGACGAGCAGAGTGCGGTGGCGGACTTCTACCAACAGATCGGCACCGGTCGGATGATCCTGGTGGCCGTCTCGGGCGTCCATGGTGAGAGCAGCCCCTTCGACACCGACGCGCTCACCCGGCTGTTGACGCAGGCGGTGTACGGCGAGGTGCCGGAGCCGGCGCCGACCGCCTCCGAGATCTGGAGCACCGCCCTCGCCGAACTGGGCTCCCGGACGGTCGACCAGCACGTCGCCGCGCTCCGAGGAGCGGACGTCGAGTCCACGAACGCCGCACGACGGGTCCTGCAGAGCCCTTGGTGGCGCATCTACGACTTCACGGCCACCGACATCTTCTCGTCGCTGCTTGAAATCGACCCGCTGACCGCGGAGACCAGTACGTTCGTCGATGCCTTGATGCGCAAACCTGCGGCAGGTAGCGCCACGGTCGAGACGGTCGCCATGCACGGCAACCCCACCGGTCCCGGAGCCCTCGACTTCACCATTCCGGCGGACGACGACCTCTCGCCGCGCGCTCTGTGGTTCCGGAGGTTGAAGGCGGAACTGCTGACTCATCCCGCGGCGTTCATGGCCGCCTCCCCCAGCAGCCGGTCGCTGTGGAACACCCTCGCCCTCACCCAGCCGCAGACCGAAGCGGGGCAGTTCCCCCGATTCCTCATTACGGTCCCGGGGACCGCGGCGGAGCGCGCCCGGATACGACGGGCCGGGCTGACGCACATCCAGGTCCCTCCGCACGAGTTTGCGATGCAGCAACTGCGGCCCGGACTGGAGATACTCCAACAGGGCAAGAAGCGACTGGCGGACATTCGAGTCGGTGCACGACGTGGCTCCGGAATCAAGCTCGTCTCGTCCCTCGTGGACAACGCACCGACGGGCAGCGTGGAGTTCCTGAAGGGGCAGGACCCGACGTGGGGCGATGTCAAGGACGGCTTCGCCGTGAAGCTCTCGATCACCGACCGCATCCGTGCCGGTGCCCGTCCTGCCGAGGACGGAAGGCGCAGGATCCTCCTGGTGGAGGGCCGGGCCGGCTCGGGCAAGACCACTGCCCTCATGCAGTACGCGTACGAACTCCACCAGGCGGGGCGAAGCGTGGCCTGGATCGACCGTGAGGCGACCGATCCGCTGCCCAACCTGAAGGCACAGGCGCTCAGCATATCGGCGGACGCCATCTTCGTAGACGATGTCGACATCTTCGGAAGCCTCGGTGCCTCCCTGCTCAGGGAGCTCAGCAATGGTGGCAAGGTGCTGGTGGTCGCGGCGATCCGCACGAGCCGTTCCGACGAACTCGACGTCACCTTCCAGTCCCGTCGGGTGTCGGCAGACGAGCCTTTGAAGGACGAGGACCTGGGGCACATCGTCGACGTGCTGCACCTGCACGGTCTGCCGGGGATACTCAAGAAGCAGAAGCTCCGACCCGAGAAGATCGACAAACTGCGGGAGCTGTGTGACCGCAGTCTGCTCGCGGCCATGATCCAGGTGGTCACGGGCAAGCGCTTCGAGGAGAAGGTCGCCAGTGAGTACCGCGAACTCGATCCCGAGCAGGTTTCGGTCTACGCGACCGTGTGCGTCTTCGAAGCTGCCATCGTCTTCAAGAAGCGTGGCATCGAGCAGGAGGACCTGCTTCAGATCGTCTCCGGCCCGGGTGCCCCGAAGCCCTCACTGAACAGGGCGATCATCCGGCTTGTGGACAGGCGCTTTCTCACCCTTGCCCCGGACGGGACCGTACGGTGCCGGCAGCGCACCATTGCGGACACCGTGGTGGACACGGTCCTCAAGAAGAACAAGAACCAGCTGGCCGCCGTCATCGAGCACCTGCTGAGGTTCTACGCGCAGTACGCGGCTGACGTGAAGGACAACGACGACCCCTATCGCAGGATCCTGATCCGGTTGCTGAGCCACTCCCTCATGGTGTCGCTCCGGCTCGATCCCACCCAGGTCCGGGGCATTTACAGCATCGTGCACGAACTGCTCCAGGACAATTTCCACTACTGGTTGCAGCGTGGTGAGTACGAGCTCGAACGGGGTGATCTCGGCATAGCCGAGAACCATCTGGAGACCGCCCAGGGATGTGAAGGAGGGGCGACCGATCACTTCGTCCTCACCGCCTGGAGCGCGATACGACTGCGCCGGTCCACTGAGCGCCCTGCCGACGGCAGCCTGCGTGACCGGGCGTTCGAGGCCATAGGCGTGCTGGAGGATGTCACGCGGCGCCACGGTGGTGCCTCTCCGCACTCCTTCTCGGTGATCGCACGACGGGGGACCGAGTGGGTCGAGGCGTGCGAGGTGTCGCTGCCCGTGGGGCAGGTCGACGACACCCTTCGCCGGATCCTGGCAGCCGTCGAGGTCGGCCGACGGTTCTGCAAGGACAACCATGAATTCATGCGCATCGCAGACGAGTTCGAGCCGAAGCTGAACCGGCTCCTGGAGCGCAACAAGGGAATTCCGTTGTAGTGCTCGGCGGCGGTGCCGTCTCCCTGCCACTGGGAGACGGCGCCACTCCGCCGGGCGCGTCGCGTGACACGTCGAGCCGTGCGCGAACCACTGGCCCAGATAGTGGAACAGCCCCAGGACCCCTTCGGTCCAGAGAGCTGACGGCGAAAGTCGACGATCCCCTGACAGGGAGTGCGCGATACACCGGCCGGCAGGGGGGCGCCCTTCCGCCGTACGACGTTCGGTCGGAAGTGGAAGAAGGCGCGTAAGGCGGCAGGGCTGCCGGACTCGTTCACCTTCTACGACCTGCGCCACACCGGGCACACGCTCTCGACGCAGTCGGGCGCGACGCTCAAGGACACGATGGTGCGGGCCGGGCAGTCCTCGGAGAAGGCCGCCATGATCTACCAGCACTCGGACCGCGAGCGGCAGAGGGAAGTGGCGGCCGGTATCCACGCCCGTGTGCAGGCCCTGCGGTCCAAGGCTTCTGGCACGGATCTGGCACGGGAGCGGTAGGCGTTCGAGGCAACCAAAAGCCCCAGGTCGCTGACCTGGGGCTTTGTCGTGGAGCGGATGACGGGAATCGAACCCGCGCTATAAGCTTGGGAAGCTCATGTTCTACCATTAAACTACATCCGCATGGTGCATCAGTTGTGTGTGATGCATCGTCGCACACTGTACCCCATGGGCGGCCCCCGGTGAATTTCCGGTGGGCCGTTTCGTCGTTGCGCGGTCGTGGAGCGGTGTGGGGGGCGGGAGTTGAGGCGTACGCTCGGCGGGCGGAGTGCCGTGTGGAGCGGGCTCCGGTTCATCCCCTAATGTGGCGATTCGTCGCAGTCGGCTCGGTAGGGGAAAGGGACTCGATGGACTCGATGGAGCACACCGTCGTCCGTTGTGCCGGAGGGCACGTGTTCAGCACCGCTTCGTTCCCGATGCAGCAGCTCGGGGCCGGACGGATCGGCCCGGCGCGGCTCATCCGGTGTCCGCGGTGCGCCCGGCTGCGGCATGCGGTCCGGATCAAGCGGTAGCGGCGGGTCCACCCGTTCGGACCTGGGGCGCGCGGGCCCGTCCTGATTGGGGCGGGGCCGTGCGCCGTGCGTATCCTCGGGACGTGCTTCTCTCAGACAAGGACATCCGGGCCGAGATCGACAGCGGACGGGTGCGCATCGACCCGTTCGAGGAATCGATGGTGCAGCCCTCCAGCATCGACGTACGTCTCGACCGGTTCTTCCGGGTGTTCGAGAACCACCGCTACCCCCACATCGATCCGGCCGAAGAGCAGGCCGATCTCACCCGCATGGTCGAGCCGGAGGGGGACGAGGCCTTCATCCTCCACCCGGGCGAGTTCGTGCTGGCGTCGACGTACGAGGTCATCTCGCTGCCCGACGACATCGCGTCCAGACTGGAGGGGAAGTCCAGCCTGGGCAGGCTGGGGCTGGTCACGCATTCCACGGCCGGGTTCATCGACCCCGGCTTCTCGGGCCACGTGACCCTGGAGCTGTCGAACCTCGCCACGCTCCCGATCAAGCTCTGGCCGGGGATGAAGATCGGGCAGCTGTGCATGTTCCGGCTCAGCTCGCCCGCCGAGTTCCCGTACGGAAGCGAGCGGTACGGGTCGCGGTACCAGGGCCAGCGCGGCCCGACGGCATCGCGGTCCTTCCAGAACTTCCACCGCACCGAAGTCAGGAAGTGAAGGCCGGTATGAGTGCAGTACGCGAATCCCTGACGTACGACGGCTTCGGCCGCGCGGTCCGTCAGCTGGCGCAGACCATCGCCGACGACGGCTACGAGCCGGACATCGTGCTGAGCATCGCGCGCGGCGGTGTCTTCGTGGCCGGCGGCCTCGCCTACGCGCTGGACTGCAAGAACATCCACCTGGTGAACGTGGAGTTCTACACCGGCGTGGGCACCACCCTCGAGATGCCCGTCATGCTGGCGCCCGTCCCCGACGCGATCGACTTCTCCGACAAGAAGGTCCTGATCGCCGACGACGTGGCCGACACCGGCAAGACCCTCAAGCTCGTGCACGACTTCTGCGTGGGCAACGTCGCCGAGGTCCGCTCCGCGGTCATCTACGAGAAGTCGCACTCCCTGGTGAAGTGCGAGTACGTCTGGAAGCGCACGGACGACTGGATCGAGTTCCCCTGGAGCGTCGAGCCGCCGGTCGTGCAGCGCGCGGGCCAGGTCCTGGACGCCTGAGCCGAGCTGCCGTACAGCAGTGGGAAGGGCCCCGCCGGAGTGATCCGGCGGGGCCCTTCCGCGTGCGTACGAGGGGCTAGATCGTGCCCAGCTTGATGAGCGACAGGAGGGCGACCAGCTGGATGGCCGAGGCGCCCAGCGCCTTGGGCCAGGGCAGGTCGTGCACCTTGCTGATCAGGGAGGTGAAGAGCGCGCCGGCGGCCAGCCAGGTGATCCAGCCGAGCACCTGCACCAGGCCGTTCTCGCCGCCGAGGAAGATCGCGAAGAGCAGCCGGGGGGCGTCGGTGACCGACATGACCAGCATCGACAGGCCGACGGTGGGCTGCCAGGAGCCGTCGCCGCCGAACTGGCGGGCCAGGGTGTGGGTGACCGCGCCGAGGATCAGCCCGCAGACCACGAAGGCGATCCCGGTCGAGAGCACGATCGGCACGGCCTTGGAGAGGGTCGCGTTGATCGCGTCGTCCCGGGCCCCGTCCAGGCCGAAGACGGCCAGCAGCCCGTAGACGAAGGTCACCGTCAGGGCCGGGGCCCAGACCTGGTGGTCGCGCATCTGGAGGAAGGTCGCGCCCGGGCGCATGACGATGCCCTTCAGCAGCTCCTTCCAGGGCAGCCGCGGGCCGGCCGGGGCCGCCGGGGCCTGGCCGGCCCGGTAGGTGGCGCCGTCGCCGTAGGGGTCCTCACCGACCGAGAAGGCCTGGGTGTGCCCCGCGTCGTTCGCGTACGCGTCGTAGGAGCCGCCCTGGCCGCCCGGCGGCCGGCCGTGGTCCTCGCCGTACGGAGCGCCGCCCCGGGGGCCGTAGCCGCCGCCCTGGGGAGCCTGCTGGTACGGGTCGAAGTACTCGGGCTCGCCGTGTTCGCCCGGGCCCTGCTGGGGCCACTGCTGCTGCGGGGTCCCCTGGGGCGGGTACTGCTGCTGCGGGTACCCCTCCCGTCCGTACGGGGGCACCTGCTGCTGCCCGTACGGCTGTTGCCGAGGGGGTTGTTGGGGGGTGCGGTTGTCCCGGCCGCGTCCGATCCTGAATCCAGCCACGTGATCGAACGTACCTGGTCGGGCGGGGGCCGGTGGGCGGGCGGCCGGAAGACGGGGCCATTGCGGCTGACCTGTGACATCCCTTAGGGGGACCCTGACGGGCCAGCCCCCGCCCGTTTTATGTGGTCTGTACGGGTTTACAGGGCTGCGGGAGACTCTGGGGCTGGTCGTTACATTGCCTACGGATTGCCTAGATATTCGGTCCGTACCTTCGTTCATGTCGCCGCCCCAAGGGGCCACGCAAGAGGCCCGAAACCGAAGCCCACGCCTCACGAACGAAGCCACGAGGAACCACCATGCGCGCCATCCGCCGTACCGTCCGCACCGCCGCCCTCGCCACCGGCACCCTCGCCGCCCTGGCCCTGCCCGCCCAGGCCGCCATGGCCGACTCGCCGGCCCAGCCGGCCGGGCAGACCCAGGACCAGGCCCGGCCCGGTCAGGACGAGGTCACCCCGGAGGTCCTGCCGGGCACGGACGACGTCAAGCCGGAGGTCCTCCCGGAGATCCAGCCGCCGGTGAAGCCCGAGACGAAGCCGGAGACCAAGCCCGAGACCGGCAAGAAGCGGGTCTTCGTCACCACCGTCAAGCTGGCCGACGGCTCGGTCGCCAAGGTCTACAAGCTCGGCCCGAACCACTTCGAGGCCGTCCTCTCCTACAAGGGCGTCGTCCAGGACACCCTGGTCAGCAAGGACGGCAAGCCCGCGTACGGCCAGAACAACGGCCTGCACGTGGTCCTCCAGCCGAACGGCACCGTGACCTCCTGGGTCGAGGGCGCCACGAAGCCGGACCAGAACCGCAAGCCGCACAAGCCCCAGCAGCACAAGCGCGCCTCGGTCACCAAGATCACCATGCCCGACGGCCGCATCGCCAAGCTCATCAAGGGCGCCCAGGGTCCGCGCGTCGAGCTCTCCATGCCGAACGGCAACCACCTCGGCACCCTCGACCTCAAGCACCGCAGCGCCCTGAACGACGGCTGGACCTACAAGATCGTCATGGACGGCAAGAAGGCCACCTTCGTCGTCATCGACGGCAAGAACGGCGGCAACAGCTGGGTCTACGACTTCGACGGCAAGCTGATCGCGCAGTACAAGGTCGACCGCCACGGCAAGAAGACCCCCCAGCCCGTCAAGCCGGTCAAGCAGGCCGAGCGCACCGTGGTCGTCCCCAAGGGCGGCGTGAAGGCCGGCGCCGAGGGCGTCGAGCAGGGCTCCTCCGACACCCCGAAGCTGGTCGCCGCGGGCGGCGGCATGGCCGCGGCCGGCGCCGCCGGGCTGGGCTTCGCGCTGCTGCGCCGGGGCCGCCAGAACTGACCCGGCCACGGGTCCCGCAGACGGACGGACGGCCGGTCCTCGCCACGGGGGGCAGGACCGGCCGTCCGTCTGCTGTCTCGCAGGCCTCGGCAACCCGTACGGGCTACTGCGCGGGCTCCGGCTCCGGCGCCACCGCGTCCTCGCCGTCCGACTCCGGCTCCGCCGGGGTCTTCACGGACTCGAGCAGCAGCTGCGCCACGTCCACGACCTGGACGGACTCCTTGGCCTGGCCGTCGTTCTTCTTGCCGTTGACCGAGTCGGTCAGCATGACGAGGCAGAACGGGCAGGCGGTGGAGACGATGTCCGGGTTGAGGGACAGGGCCTCGTCGACGCGCTCGTTGTTGATGCGCTTGCCGATCCGCTCCTCCATCCACATCCGCGCGCCACCGGCGCCGCAGCAGAAGCCCCGCTCCTTGTGGCGGTGCATCTCCTGCTGGCGCAGGCCCGGGACGGCCGACATGATCTCGCGCGGCGGCGTGTAGACCTTGTTGTGACGGCCCAGGTAGCAGGGGTCGTGGTAGGTGATCAGGCCGTCGACCGGGGTCACCGGCAGCAGCTTGCCCTCGTCGATGAGGTGCTGGAGCAGCTGCGTGTGGTGGATGACCTCGTAGTCGCCGCCCAGCTGCGGGTACTCGTTGGCGATGGTGTTGAAGCAGTGCGGGCAGGTGGAGACGATCTTCTTCGCCGACTTCGGCTTCTTGGTCGACTCGTCCTCGTCGTCCTCGCCGAACGCCATGTTCAGCATCGCGACGTTCTCCTGGCCCAGCTGCTGGAACAGCGGCTCGTTGCCCAGGCGGCGCGGCGAGTCACCGGTGCACTTCTCCTCGCCGCCCATGATCGCGAACTTGACGCCCGCCATGTGCAGCAGCTCGGCGAAGGCCTTGGTGGTCTTCTTGGCCCGGTCCTCCAGGGCGCCGGCGCAGCCGACCCAGTAGAGGTAGTCGACCTCGGACAGGTCCTCGACGTCCTTGCCGACGATCGGGACCTCGAAGTCCACCTCCTTGGTCCACTCCACGCGCTGCTTCTTGGCCAGGCCCCAGGGGTTGCCCTTCTTCTCCAGGTTCTTGAGCATCGTGCCGGCCTCGCTGGGGAAGGCGGACTCGATCATCACCTGGTAGCGGCGCATGTCGACGATGTGGTCGATGTGCTCGATGTCGACCGGGCACTGCTCCACGCACGCACCGCAGGTGGTGCAGGACCACAGCACGTCCGGGTCGATGACGCCGTTCTCCTCGGCGGTGCCGATCAGCGGGCGCTCGGCCTCGGCCAGCGCGGCGGCCGGGACGTCCTTCAGCTGCTCCTCGGAGGCCTTCTCCTCGCCCTCCATGGTCTTGCCGCCGCCGGCCAGCAGGTACGGGGCCTTGGCGTGCGCGTGGTCGCGCAGCGACATGATCAGGAGCTTGGGGGAGAGCGGCTTGCCGGTGTTCCAGGCGGGGCACTGCGACTGGCAGCGGCCGCACTCGGTGCAGGTGGAGAAGTCGAGGATGCCCTTCCAGGAGAACTGCTCGACCTGGGAGACGCCGAAGACGTCGTCCTCGGCCGGGTCCTCGAAGTCGATCTCCTTGCCGCCGGAGGTCATCGGCTGGAGCGCGCCGAGCGCGGAGGCGCCGTCGGCGTTGCGCTTGAACCAGATGTTCGGGAAGCCGAGGAAGCGGTGCCAGGCCACGCTCATGTTGGTGTTCAGGCCCACCATGATCATCCAGATCATGGAGATGCTGATCTTCAGCGCGGCCACGCCGTACATGACGTTCTGCTGGGTCTCCAGCGAGAGCCCGCGGAAGGCGGCGACCAGCGGGTACGAGGCGAAGTACGCGAACTCGTAGCCGTCGACGTGGTGCAGCGCGCCCTCGAGGCCGCGCAGGGTGATGATCGCCAGGCCGATGCTGAGGATCACGTACTCGACGAAGTACGCCTGCCAGGCGGTGGAGCCCGCGAAGCGCGACTTGCGGCCGGCCTTGGAGGGCAGCGAGAGCAGCCGGATGACGATCAGGACCAGGATGCCGAGGACGGTCATCAGGCCGATGAACTCGGTGTAGAGCTCGAAGGGCAGCCAGTCGCCGACCCACGGCAGCAGCCAGTCCGCCTTGAAGAGCTGCCCGTACGCCTGGACGAGGGTGGGCGGCAGCGTCAGGAAGCCGATGGCCACGAACCAGTGCGCGAAGCCGATGATGCCCCACCGGTTCATCCGCGTGTGGACCAGGAACTCCCTGGTCAGCGTGATGGTGCGGGCCTTCGGGCGATCGGTGCGGCTGCCCTTCGGGACGGGCTGGCCGATCTGCACGAACTCATAGATCGACGCAATGGCTCGGCAGAACAGCGCGACGCCGACCACGGTCAGGACCAGCGACACGATGATCGCGGCGAGTTGCATTGGGGGCTCCTCGGGCGGGCACTTACTAAGCGGTAACTTATTCAGTCAACTGAGGTTACCCACTCTCCGCGCCGCACTGTAGCCGTGCGGGCGGTGATCTGTGTCGCTCAGGCCGCCCTTCCTTGCGCGGCTGGGGTGCGCTTCGAGTGCGGCGCCCGGACGCGGAGCGCCGCGCGGGGCGTCTGGGCGAGGATCGCGAGGTCCATCCCGAGCCAGTGGTGCTCGACGTAGTGCAGGTCGAGCAGGGCCATCTCCTCCCACGGCAGGTCCGACCGGGCGCTCACCTGCCACAGGCCGGTCATACCGGGGCGTACCAGGCCGCGCTCGCGGGGGGCTCCTGCGCCGGGGGGCAGCGGCCGGGGACCGACCAGGGACATCTCGCCGCGGAGCACGTCCAGCAGCTGGGGGAGCCCTTCCAGGGCCCAGGGGCGCAGCCAGGCCGCCCTCGTGGTGCGGAAGAGGTGCCTGCGGTACGTCCGGCCGCCGAGGCCCGCCGCGGGCTCGCGGGTGAGGGGGGTGCCGCGCTCGGCCAGGGCCACTGCGGCCGCCAGGGCCAGCAGGGGGAGCAGGGCGACGGCCAGGACCAGCGCGGCCCCGGCGGCGTCGAAAGCCCGCTTGGCCGTGCCGGGTGCGGGGCGCCGTACGGCTGCGGGCAGGGTGATGGCGCGCATCCCGCCACGGTCTCGCCGGGGCTCCGGTGGCCCTCGCGCGCCGCGCAAGCGGGTCCCCCGCTCGCCGCGATTTTTCCCCCACCCCGCCCCTTCCCGAAACCGGGGCTCCGCCCCGGACCCCGCGCCTCAAACTCCCCCAGCTACCGCTGGGAGGTACCCCCAGCGAGGCTGGAAGGGCAACCTCCGGTGAGGCTCGCCCTGAGCGTAAGGGTGGCGTAAGAGTTGAGTCGCCTC